>NZ_JACJEY010000009.1:21956-137000 GCF_014164295.1 Pseudoalteromonas sp. SG43-7 | reverse complement strand
GCGAGTTTGCGAGTTTGCGAGTTTTATCAGAATGAATTTTTAAACGCGGTAGTCAAGTACTTCGTCTCTTTACTTGTAGTGGCTCATATCTGATCTGACACTTTTATTTGCTGGTTTAGATACCATCTGACAGGCCGCTTCAGACAATTTGCGGACGTTCAACTTGTCTTTTAAATTCGAGCCTGTCAGCGATAGCTGTTATTTTACCCATTTACGCTTTTTATTTCAGTATACCGAAGGGTCTTCCCCGTCCCACAACTTTAAATCAGCCAATATCTCAAAGGTTGCATAAGTAAAATCATTTACACTTAGTGACACCGAATTGCACATTCCAACAACAGACGTTTGGGTGTCTGGTCTTCGAATGTAGCTGGTGCCTGTTCCAACCCAACCACCGTTGTGGAAAAAATAGCGACCATCGGTATTTTGCCCATTGGCGTAGTACCATTTCCCCTCATCGCTCTCTGGCACATTCACATTTGGCTTATTCATTAGCGCAATTAACGCTTTAGGATCTTTGCCCAACTTAGGATCATTAAAGTGATTATCCCATATCAGCATGTCATCTATGGTGCTGAATAAGCCTCCATCACCAATTGTGTGTAAAGCAGTCAAATGATTGCGTTGTTTTCCTGCTTCAGGCGAACGGTATCCGGATGCTCGGTTAGGAATAATCTCTTCGGCGCTATCTGAAAAAAACGTATGATTCATACCAAGGGGCTTAAATATACGCTTATTGGTGAATTCGCGTATCGTCAATCCACTTATTCGTTCAACTAATTTTGCCAGAATGATATACCCGTGATTACTGTATTCCATAGTGGTATCAGGTTCATGTACAAGCGGAAAGTCTTTAATGACAGAATAGTACTCTGAATTTGATACGAACTGTTCACTCCCAATAAAAAAGCCGCTTAAGGAAGACTCACGAAGTGTACTTAGGTGATCTTCAAAATCGCCCAAACCGCTGAAATGTCCGAGTAGTGAGTTGATGGAGATCTTTTTTCCATATTCTTTTAATTCTGGCAAATGCTGGCGAATATCGTCAGTGAGCGCGATGGCGCCATCATCAGCTAACAGCAAAACAGCGAAAGCTGTAAATTGCTTTGATACCGACGCCATTCTGAATAACGATTGACTACTGAGCGGTATTTGGTGTTCAACATTAGCTAGTCCATAGCTCTTTTTGAATATAAACTCTCTGTTCTGAATTATACCTATAGAACATCCAGGCCCATCTGAGCTAATGCTCTTTTCGGCAATAGCGTCCATTCTTTTTTCTAAAAGCATTATCTGATTATTTTGTGCAACAGCTTTACCTGAATTTAGTAGTAGGCCAATAGTGAGCGCCTGAACTAATCTGTGCATGAGTTATCCCTATCTAATTGTTTTCGTGTAAAAACGTTTGCTTTCCATGTGAACTGATATGTGAGATAAATTAGCATTTCAGATTTTTCGTATCACACTATCAATGTTTTCAGCTGTATAACTGTACACTGTATTTGTATGATAGAGAATGCGAAATATCCGCTTCACGTACACAAGAGACTGTCAGATTTGATATAACTCTACCTGTGAAAGTGTCAGGTTAAATGGCGACTAATCCACTTTACTCCCACTAACATTACCTGTACTAGCTCAGACTTTACCCTCGCTAACTTTACCCTCGCTAACTTTTCGCCACAAAAAAAGCCGCTTAGTTTAACTAGGCGGCTTTGGAGGTTAGTCTCACTGTATTTGGGCGTGTCTCCAAACGAGTGAATACGTTACCAAGGAACTTTTTTTTTATTACGCTTAGATTGACTCTAAGGCAATTTTAACCATTTCATTGAAGGTGCTTTGACGCTCTTCACTTGGGGTTGCTTCACCAGTGATCACGTGGTCACTCACGGTAAATAATGCCATGGCTTTTGCGCCATATTCAGCAGCAACGCCGTATAAACCGGCTGTTTCCATATCTACCGCTAACATACCTAGTTTATCAAGTTCTTGATAAAAGCTGTTATCGGCTTGATAAAATGTGTCGGTGGTAAATACGTTACCCACTTTCGCTTTAATACCTAGCTCTTTTGCTGCATTAACGCCGTTTAATAGTAAATCAAAATCAGCAATTGCTGAGAAATCATAACCACGTACACGCGCACGGTTTACATTTGAATCTGTGCTTGCGCCTTGTGCAAAAATAACGTCACGAATTTTAATGTCGCTACCAATACCGCCACAGGTGCCGATACGAATTAGGTTTTTAACGCCGTAGCTGACGATTAATTCGCGTGCATAAATCGACATTGATGGAATGCCCATACCAGAACCCATAATGCTTACTGGTTTACCTTTATAAGTGCCAGTAAAACCATACATGTTACGAACGCCGGTTACTTTTACAGCATCATCAAGAAAATTTTCAGCAATGTATTGCGCACGTAATGGATCACCCGGCATTAATACCGTTTGTGCAAAATCGCCATTATTTGCGTCAATATGTGGAGTACTCATTATTCGTTTCCTTTTACTTTTAGCGCGTTAAGCTTATCAATAAAGCCATCGCCATATTCAAGTGCAGATAAGTTAAACCACTGGGCAAGTGTTTGACCTATGTCTGCAAAACTAGCACGTTCACCAAGCGGGGTATTTTCAAGCCCTACCTGATAAGCAAGTACAGGCACATATTCGCGGGTGTGCTCACTGCCCGGGAATGTTGGATCACAACCGTGATCCGCCGTAATAATTAGTACGTCGTCGGCTTTAAGCTGCTTAAGTATCGTTGGTAAGTAATCGTCCAACTGTTTAAGCGCTTTTGCATACCCAACAGGGTCGCGGCGATGACCAAATTTTTCATCAAAATCAACTAAGTTAGTAAATATCAAACTGTGATCTGGCGCTGATGCCATTACCTCAGTGGTTTTTGCTAACAAGTTTTGTAAGCCTGGGGCTTTGTGTTTTTGGGTGATCCCTTGATGTGCATAGATGTCAGATATCTTCCCTATACTAATCACTTCACCACCGTCATCGGCTAGTTTGTCTAGCAATGTTGGCGCTGGCGGTAACACTGAATAATCTCGACGATTGCCCGTTCTGGCAAAGTCTTGATTATTGGAACCCAAAAATGGCCGCGCAATCACTCGTCCTATGTTCATTTCATCAAGCAGCGCCCGTGTGATTTCGCAGACCTGATAAAGTTTTTCTAGACCGAAAGTTTGTTCATGCGCGGCTATTTGAAACACGCTATCAGCTGAGGTGTAACAGATTGGTTTACCTGTTTTTATGTGCTCTTCACCTAGCTGTTCTAAAATCGTAGTACCCGAGGCATGGCAATTACCTAAAATCCCCGGGATACCGGTACGAGCAATCAGCTCGTCAATTAACTGTTGTGGAAAACTCGGTTGTGTTTTAGGGAAATATCCCCAATCGAATAACACCGGTACACCGGCCATTTCCCAATGACCTGATGGGGTATCTTTACCGCTAGAAAGCTCTTTAGCGTAACCCCAAGCAGCAATCGGTGTTTGGCGGTCGCTAACAAGGCACGGTTCGTTGCCTGCAGCTTCACATGCATCAACTAAACCTAATAACGATAAATTAGGTAGTGATAGCCGTTCGCCGGTTTCTTCAAAGTATGCTTTAAGCAAATGTGCAAAAGTGTTTGCGCCCACGTCGCCAAACTTATCAGCGTCTGGTGCTGCACCTATGCCTAGGCTATCTGCCATTAATATAATTGCTCTTGCCATACTCACCTCGATTATCCAATGTAGCTACTTTATATTTTTGTGCTTTTTAACGTACAGGACATAAGTCCTGTTTCATAAAACCTAAACATTATAAATTTCACCCCTTAAAGCGAAGCAAGAGAGATTATTCGTGTCTTTTTTGCTATTGTGATCTACCAACAATGTATCCTTCTGTGTGGATGAGAACTTTAGTGACACGAACAATAATAGCCATTGCTGGCGCTTCTGCGTCTGGCAAATCTCTTTTTAGCCAAACAATTTACAATGAATTGGTAAATGAGCTTGAACCAGGCGCCATCGCCGTGATTGAAGAAGATGCGTACTATAAAGACCAATCGCATCTGCCGTTTGATCATCGTACGCAAACGAATTACGACCACCCTGATGCGTTTGAACATGAGTTAATGTGTAAGCATTTAACACAGTTACGTGATGGCGAAGCGGTAGAAGTACCTACCTATGATTATGCGCAGCATACTCGCAGTGACAAAACACGCACTGTGATGCCAGCAGAAATTCTCATAGTTGAAGGGATTTTATTGCTTAGTGATAAAGCGCTACGTAAAGAATTTGATATCAAAGTGTTTATTGATACACCGCTTGATATTTGCCTGATGCGCCGTATGCAACGTGATATGGAGCAACGAGGCAGAACATTACAGTCCGTTGTTGAACAATATCAAGCTACTGTGAGACCGATGTTTTATCAGTTTATTGAGCCTTCAAAGCACAAGGCTGATTTAGTGGTTACACGTGGTGGTATGAATCGTGTTGCGATTGATATAATTAAAAGTAAAATAAAATATTTACTGCAAAAATAACAACGGGAATAAGCAAAGATGACAACATTTATGAGCTTAGTCGGCATGTGTATGCTGCTAGGCATTGCATTTGCGGCTTCGACAAATCGCAAAGCAATTAGTTTTAGAACTGTCGGTATCGCTTTTGCCCTGCAATTTATAATTGGTGGTTTTGTCCTGTTTTCAGACGCAGGCAAAAATGCATTAGTTGGCATGTCAAAAGCCGTATCATCAGTGATCGGGTTTGCTAATGATGGGATCAGTTTTTTATTTGGACCGTTAGCAAATCAGGATACGTTAGGGTTTATTTTTGCTATTCAGGTATTGCCAGTTATTGTGTTTTTCTCAGCATTAGTTGCTGTGTTATATCACTTAGGCATTATGGATTGGATAATTAGAATATTAGGCGGTGGTTTACAAAAACTGTTGAAAACCTCACGCACTGAGTCGCTTTCAGCAACCGCAAACATTTTTGTTGGTCAAACTGAAGCGCCACTGATTGTTAAGCCGTTCATTGCAACGATGACTAAGTCAGAGTTATTTGCAGTAATGGTAGGTGGCTTAGCAACGGTAGCGGGCTCAGTAATGGCCGGTTACGTGATTATTGGTGTAGAGCTTAAATATTTAATTGCAGCCAGCTTTATGGCAGCGCCGGGTGGTTTCTTAATGGCCAAGATGATTGTGCCAGAGACCGAAACACCAAAAGATACTTTAGCTGATTTAGAGCTTGACGAAGACAAGCCGGTTAACGTAATTGATGCAGCAGCATCGGGTGCAGCAAACGGTATGCATTTAGCCTTGAATGTAGGCGCAATGTTACTGGCATTTGTAGCTTTAATTGCGCTTTTAAACGGTTTATTAGGTGGTATTGGTGGTTGGTTTGATTATCCAACCCTAACACTACAAGAAATTTTAGGTTATATATTTGCGCCGGTTGCCTGGTTACTAGGTGTACCGTGGAATGAAGCAATTATAGCTGGTAGCTTTATTGGTCAAAAATTAGTAGTAAACGAGTTTGTTGCTTATTTAGACTTTATGAATTATCGCGATACGTTAAGTGCGCACACACAAGCGATTGTCACATTCGCGTTATGTGGGTTTGCTAACTTATCATCGATAGCCATTTTACTAGGTGGATTAGGCGGTATGGCGCCTAGTCGGCGAAAGGATATCGCACGCTTAGGGCTCAGAGCAGTGTTAGCAGGATCTATGGCTAACCTTATGAGCGCCGCAATTGCAGGTTTTTTCCTCTCGCTAGCTTAGAAACTTTGAGATGAGCCTTGGTTGCAAAACAATAGGATAAGCCTTTAAGGGGTTAAAGACTTATCTTACTTGAACGATACTTCACAAAGGGCCTTTATGGCCCTTTTATCGTTTTTAATTCACTGTTTACTTTCATAATACTTTTCTTAGTTATTGCTATACTCAAAGTTCTATCGTCAAAAAGAGAAAATAAATGCGGCTATTTATTAATCTGCTACTTCTTTGTATCAGTGTCCATAGTACTGCAAATCAAAACTTAATGGTTGTGACCGAGTTGTCACCGCCGAATCAAGTTTTGCTGAATAATCAGGTAACTGGTTATAGCACTGAGTTAGTAAATATGATTATTTTAGAGGCTAAGCTCAATGCCCCAATCAACATGTACCCTTGGGCACGTGCTTATAAAATGGCGGTTAATAATAGCAACACCTTAATTTACAGTATGGCACGCACTACGGAGCGCGAAACACTGTTTCATTGGATTGGGCCAGTAGCACAGTTTGAAATGGGCTTTGTAAAACTCTCTGAGCGCAGTGATATTAACTTTGATAATACAGAGCAAGCCAAGCAATATAAAATTGCCGTACAGCGCCATGATCTTGCATCGCAAGTATTAGTAAAACGTGGTTTCGAAGTATTGCTGACCACTGATATTCAAAAGTCATATCAGTTACTACTGGCAAGAAAAGTTGATCTGGTAGTAGACGATGCTAATTATCTAGCTTCAATGAGTGAGCAGCTAGCGATCAATGCTAACGCACTGACGTTCGTACATGCCATAGAAGGACTGGCAGTAGCTGGTTACTTAGCTGCAAATATCAATACTGATGAAGATATTATAAAAGCACTGCAGCAGGCTTTTTTAAAGGTTAAAAGTACTGAAAAATACCGTCAATTAATAACAGCTCATTAACTAGCTATTGTACATAACGATGCCGATAAGCGTCAAAGTTATCCACCGCTTTAAGTTTTTCTAACTGCTCATTGAAGCGCTCAACTATCTCGATAGGCATCTCTTTATTAAAAACTAAATAATTACCCTGTAATGTATTTACTGGCAGCTCAACAAGTTTGACGACTTCTTTACCACCGTGACCAAATTGCTGTAGTTGGTAATCTAAGGCAAACTCTGAGCCGAGAATTAAATCGATTTTATTTTTAAAAAATAAGTTCATATACTCATAGTGATGAGCTACTTTTAATAAGTTTTTATCTTGTTGGAAACCAATACTCTCCACTAACCCCTCATAAATATTGCCTCTAACGACACCTAAGGTGTATGCACTAACTTGAGTAATATCAGTTGGATTAATGTGTTTGTTATCACGAAGTCGATAAAAAAATGTACGTGAAGAAACCAACGGGCCAACCCAGTAAAATAAATCTTCTCGCTCAGCACTGCGAGCGGTTGATACTAGCCCTGAGAGCTGATTTTTTTGCACTAAATCGTATGCCCTTGCCCAAGGCAACAGCTCAAATTTGCACTCCACTTGTGAAAGCTCACACAACGTACGCACAATATCTAAATTAATCCCTTGCAGCTGCCCTTTATTCGAAAAATTATAAGGGGGAAACTGTTCAGTAAAAATAGTAATTGTTGGCTTTGCAATGCAAGTAAATGTGAATCCAAGGCTAATTACTAGGATGAGTAATCGGTAGATAATCTATCTCGTTACAGAATAATAATAATAGATAAAGAATAGGAGGGGGAGCAAGTTACGTCAATTTTCAGACACAAAAAAGCAAGCCTAAGCTTGCTTTTTTTATTCTACCTAAAAGGTAAAATTATACAGCAGTGATGTTCTCTGCTTGTGGACCTTTTTGACCTTGTGAAAGAGTGAACTCTACACGTTGGCCTTCAGCTAAAGTTTTGAAACCTTCGCTTTTGATTGCTGAGAAATGTGCGAAAACGTCTGGGCCATTTTCTTGCTCGATGAAACCAAAACCTTTAGACTCGTTGAACCACTTAACTGTACCTGATACGATGTTAGACATTGTAATATCCTGATATAAAAATAAAATAATTGCTCTAATGAGCGGTGTAGCAAAAAATGAGATGGTACTTTAAAAACTTCAGGACGGTACTACAAGTATTACTTATACAACATCGAAATGGAGATTTATAGCTTTCATGCTTTCTTTCTAGCTGCAGCAAACTATACAGGGTTAATAAGTTATGTCAACCCCTTTATTAATTAATATATAAATACTCAGTCATGAGCCAACCTGTAGTAAATTCAAAACTAAAAAACAGCACGCAGCGGTAACATGCGTTTTTATAATGGCTTGTAAATACGACCAATAAAAAAGCCCTTGCAGCTAACTGCAAGGGCTTTTCTTAATCGTTACTAATATTATGATTAACGCTTACGGCGACGACCAAATATTGCTAATGGAGTAAGTAATAACATCAAGAAGCCTAGACTACCGCTACTTGATTTCGATTTGGGCTTTTCAACCACAGGTTCTGCTTCGTTGCTTACGGCAACCGTTACTTGCTCGGTAACCGATACGGTGCCATCACTGACCGCAACTTCGAACACGACTTCTTCGTCGCTTGTGATTGCGCCTGGAGTAAAGCTAAGTACCGCAGTATCTGCATTAGATAGTGTTGCGGTTGTGCCACTTACTTGTGTCCATGCATAAGTGAGTTCATCTGCATTTCTATCCGTGGCTACAGCATTTAAAGTACTGGTTACTGATTCCTTAATACCTAACTCACCGGTAACTGTTACTATAGGAGCTGCGTTATCACATGCGACTGCATCGCCAGCAATTACTGCTGAGAAGATTGGCGTTGTTACATTGTTAAATGTAAGGTTATCAATCCACCATCCTAAATCACCAACAGCGCCATCTGATGAAAGGCGAAAGCGTAGTTTTGCTCTATTACCATTGAGTTCACTACCAAAATTAATTGTTTCGTAGTTACCGTATACGTTATCCTGATTGATGTTGTTACCTGTAAACGTATCACGCTCTTGGATAGCTTGGGAGTCATTCTCAATTAACGGACCATCGTAACCACGATTAAATGTACCACCCATTTCAGTCACATCAACCCAGCTACCACCATTGACGCTAATTTCAACAACACCACCATCCCACTCGTTTTCAATACGATAAAAATGCCAGAATGACACCTCAAAGTCACCTGCAAAGCCAATATCAAATCCTTTAGTTTCTATCGCTACATCTGATTGGAAATCGTTGTTCTGCAAGAACATCGTTTGCTCACCAAGCTCAAAACCAAAGCTGTTGAAAAAGGCAACATTATCATCAGCTGCCATACTTTGTGTACCTTTAGCTAAATCACCACCGATCATTACATTTTCTTTTAGATCATATAATGATGCTCTCGCTACTTCCATGTTATCCATAGTTTGCGCGCCGACTGGCTGTTTTTCTTTAAAAGCCATGTTGACCGAATAAGTAACTTTTTCAGTGGCAGCTTCAACAATTTCATCGTCAGCAGATAACTCTGGGAATGATACTTCAATTTCTAAGTTTTCAGCTGTACCTGATTCATTTAAGGTAAACTTAAGGGGTGAACTCGTTGCAGTCGAAAATGGCATTGTGTCAGCAAATGTAACTAAACCATCATTTTCAAATGTCACATCATGATCACTGACCACAGTCAGTTGAGCTTGCGTACCAGTAAGCATTTTACTACCAGTATTTGTAATACTCACAGTTAATGTGGCCGTTTCACCTTTATCGACAATACCGTCATTTGAACAAAAGCCTAGCTCTGCACCATTGTAGTTTGCATCAATAGCCACATCTTTGAGGTTAAAGCTAGCCAGTTCCATCTTGTCAGATTCTACAACGCCCGTTAAATCTTCACTGAAACGATCTGGCGCTACAGCACCTAAACCCATGCCGCGTTTAGCAAATGCACCTAAAATAAGCTCATAATCTTTGGTATCAACAGCGTATGCCGCCGCTAATATCGCATCACGTGCTTCAGTATATAAAGGCGCAATTGGTGTTAATTTATAGCCTGCAACAAGGTAGTTAGCCATGCGATTTTGTGCTTCTTCAAAACCATGTTCATTGATTAATGCTACATAACTTTCCCAAAGCATAGTCGCCCAAATTTCACCCGCAGCATGTGGAGAGGCTACACTTGTTGGTGAAATGCCTACATCTGCACCTGCATTTTCAGTAATGTGACGGAATGAAAGCGGATTAACTTCTTTATTTGTAGAGTATGGTACACGACGAATACCATAGTAGAAGTCTTCAACAAACGTACCACTGCCGTATGCTTTTTGGAACTTGTCGTTACCTGTGATGTTGATGTCATCAGCTTTAGCAATAAACATCAGGGAGTGGAAATCACCCCAGCCTTCACCCATTGCACGGCCTTGGAAGTTAATTAGACCCGCAGAGTTACCAACTAAACGGTTACTAATATAGTGGCCCCATTCATGAGCAATAATACCGTTATCAAGTGTGCCATCTTTTAACTTGGCATTATTGAACATATTAACAGTAACTGTATTACCAGCACTTATAGAGTCATACATGAGATGACCATCAGCAAAGTTAAGACCCATATTAGGAATTAACACCGCATCATCTTCACCGCCCATAGCCGCAGGCTCATCAGTGTCTGGAACGTTGTTTACAACAATTGCGCCGATTGCTCCAACTTCTTGAGCATGTAAAACTTTTGCTGTGAAGTTGCACGAACCACGATCAATTAGGGCAATTTTTCCAGCTAACTCTGCGCCATTAGTTGCAGGCTCACAGCCATCGAAAACGCTACCTGAATCAGTGTCATTACCATCAACCAAACGTACAACTTCAGCTGTAACATCAGCAAATTGGAATTGCCCAAAGCCCGAGACTTTAGAAGACTCAAGAACTCCAATAGTTGCGTCAGAGGTTACAACCACACCAAAGTCTGTGCCTACTTTTGCATCTTTACTATTATACAAATACATTTGCATACGTGGACTTGCACCATCAGCTGGTGTTGCCATATTAGCATTATCTAAACCGCTATTATCTTGCGCTTGAGCCTCAATTGGATCCCCTTCAATGCCACCGCGCTCATAGTTAGAGAGCTGAGCTACATTCGAAGTTTCATCAAAACCATGATCATAGAAGAAGTCGTGCAAAAAGTTATTCATGTAGAATAAGTTTACAATTGCCGCTTTGCGATTGTCGTAACTGTTTGCGACTTGATCAACTTGATAGGGGTAATCAAATGTAAAATCTGAGGTTGTTTCAGCAGTGAAGTCACCTTCAGTGAAACCTTGTGGTGCTATAACGTCGGCATATGCAAATACGTTATTACCAGATGTAGTTGTAGCATCATCAGTAAGCCATGGATCCATGGTGCTTAACTTACTGTAATAAGAAAGGCTCACTATCGGTGCATCAAGGATTTCGGTTTCATCTGTTTGATCAGGACCGTCAGCAGGAATAACATCACCATGTGGGCCTTCCCATGGGTAACCATCTGCATCAGCCCAGACACGGTAGTTAAAATCAGCAGCATGCGCTTTCAGGTCTTTTTTGAAATATACTTTGCTGTTTTTTGCACCAATAACATAGCTGAAGTAGTCACTTTCTAAACTGTTCTTATCTGCGACTTCAACTTCAACATAATAAGCTGATTCAAGTTGACCATTAACCTCAAAGAATACTTTTTTAGCGCGCGGCTGGCCAACTACAACTTTATCACCACTTTGATTAGTTACAGTGTATTTAACGTAATCGCCTTGTTCAGTTGATTTTGTAAGGGATACATTAATATCTGCTAGCTTTTTAATCGCTTGTTTAATGCTCTGCTCAGCACCAACAAAATCAGCTAATGGTGCTAATGAACGTTTAGTATTTGCACTTGTGTTAGCAAAATAGCCTGATCCTGCCACCAAGTTATGTTCCTTATCCATGATAAGGTTATATTCACGATTAAAAACTTCTACGCCATGAACTTGTTGTTTATATTTAGCCGTTACAGAACCACTTTTTTGTTTAGATAAATCTGCAAGAACTGCGTTTGACGTCCCTTTTTTACTAGTACTGAAACCGGTTAAAGCATTTAAATAAAAATCTGCAGCGTATGCATTTCTTTGTTCAGGTAAAACAACTGACATATTAGGTTTTGCTTGACCAACGGCTTGCCAAAGAAACGTTGCCTTGCCAAGCTGAGCATCAAAAATTGAATCATGCCCCGATACTGTTCTACGTTCAGCTAATGCACGTTGCTGGGTTATTTGTGGATTAAATTGAACTTGAGAGCTGACGCTTGGCGCATTAAAAAATCGAGTTTGCTCAGTAGCTTGTACTTGAGTCGATGCCAAAATAGCCGTAACCATCGAAGCAACGGCCGTTACTTTAAATTGATACATTAATAATCCCCTGTTGTTATAATTTTAATTTGGTTAACATTCATAACCAAGAACAATGTACACTAATGATGTTAACCAAAGAAAGCCAAATGTAAACAAAGGTAAATGAGAGAATTTCAAATATGTCAAATAACTTTAAATTACAGCTAGTTATAATTGCAATTGCACTAATGAGTGGATGTAAAAAAAATGAAACGCTAACTGACAGTGCCGAAAATAGCATCAATGCTAGTAATGAAAAAGCTCAAGAAGTAGCTTTAAATACTTCACAAAAACTAAAGAATGTAGAAACAACACTTTCAGTTAGCAATTCAATTAATAATAACGGGGAAAAGATTAGCTATAAAACGGATAAATTGCTTAAAGGAACAACTGTCCATAATCACGCGACATCGGAGCAAGGAATTGTCACTGGAGCCGTGTTTATCACCTTGAAAAGCGATGATATTCCGCTAGCACTCAAAAGTACGTACAACACAAAAAAAATTACCAAGCACACCTATCAATTCCTAGTCGATAAAAATACCGACTTGAAATCAACAATAAGTGATTTAAAGCAATATACCGTTATTGATACTATTGAAATCGCAATTAATTATTCACCCATTGAGGAGCAGTTTTAATTACTCGACCACAAAGTCAAAATAGGTATTCGGGTAGGCTTGCGGCTGATAGGTAAAGTGCCACCACTCCATTGCGTAAGGCGAAAATCCAGCGGCCAACATGATATTTTTTAACTTATATCTGTTTGCTTGTTGGTCTTGAGTAATACGCGGATCATCGGTATTTGAGATGGTATCGAACATATCAAACAGTGAGCCCATATTTAGTGCTTTGCCTTGACTATCAGTCAAAGTTAAATCAATTGTTGAACCACGGCTGTGGCCTGATTTAGCTGCGATATAATCACCGAGTAACTGATCTTTTCCTAAATTAGGGTAATACGCTGCTTTGGTTTTTGTGTCAGTTGCGTCGTTAACCCAACGCACAAAGTGGTCAACGGCTCGTTGTGGTCGATAACAATCATAAATTTTAAAATTATAACCTGCTTGCTCCGCCTGAGAATGTGCTTTTACCAGCGCTGCAGCTGCCGTTTTATGCAATAAGCATTTAGGCGCGTTATAACCTTCGATTGGTTTACCAACAAAGTTTTGCCCACTAAAATAGCGAATATCAAATAATGCGGTCGGTATTAACGTTGCAACATCAACAAACTCACTACGATAGCTTTGAGCTGGGTCGGAATATGTAGCGTTAGCGTCATGGGCAATTGCTGCACTGCTTAAAGCATACACTCCAAGCAGTGACATTAGTTTAAAACTGATATTTAACAACATTGTAGTAGCTTATAACATTAAAAACAGGCTATTAATATTGCATAGTTAAAAGCCATTGCCAATAAATTATTCCTGCTCGACAAGTTCAGATTGGATAAACTGAGAATCATCAGATTGGATAAACTGAGAATCATCAGATTGGATAAACTGAGAATCAATAATACACCGATTACGACCCGTTTTTTTCGCTTTGTATAAAGTCTGATCCGCTTGTTTGAGTATCTCTTCAACACTCAATTGCATCAGTGGCCAGCCAGAAATACCTATTGATATGTTGATACTTCCTACTGGTTCGATGATTGTTTCTGATACACGCATACGTAATCGTTCCGCAAGTTGATAAGCTGATTTGGCGTTAATATTTGGTAATATAACAATAAACTCTTCTCCCCCCGTACGTGCAACAAAATCATTTTCACGGGTTACATCAACAATAATTGTAGCCAACGATTGCAAAACAATATCACCAATATCATGGCCAAACTCATCATTAACACGCTTAAAAAAATCAATATCGATAGCAAGCACAGTGAAGGGTGTTTGCTGTAAAGTTAATTGATCTAACATGAGCTCCAGGCTACGTCTGTTATGTAAGCCCGTAAGTGGATCTGTTTGTGCTTCATGCTGTAATAGACCAATCTGGTTTTGTAATAAGCCGACTCCTTTTAGCATAGCTAAACGCAGTTCAGAGCTTTCATAATACCAAGACCGCACTTGCTTTAACTGTTGCGAAGTTGACGGGTTATCAAGTGTTTTAGCCGTTTCTGCAAGTTGCCTTAACGGCTTTGAAATTAACCGAGCTAGCACCCAAATAAATATAAAGGTTGCCAACCCTACTGGCAGGGTTCGATATAAAACATTCATCATTAAATCGTCTAATGGCGCAAATGTAGCGTCTAATGGTCGTTGTGTGACAATGCCCCAAGAGGCACTTTTTAATGGTGCATAACCTGCCAGCATGACAATGTTTTGACTATTAATTAACTGCCTAGTGCCGCTTTCACCTCTTAGCACCGCTTCGATCACTGGATTGCCAAAAACTTGTTCACCGATCCGAGCAACATCAGGGTGATAAAGTAAGCGCCTATTCTTATCAATAACATAGATATATGAGCCGTCTTTATGAAAATGTACTTGCAGTAAGTCGTGTAAAATCCCTTTTTGTTTTAGATATAATGTCCCTCCTATGTAGCCAAGGTATTCACCTTGAGAGTTAAATATCGGATGCGAAATAACTATCACGAGGTTCCCTACCGCAGAAATATAAGGCTCACTGATCATTGGCTTTTTATTCGCTAGTGCTTGTTTTGCACCATCACTTTCTAAAAGTTGACCTTTTAGCTTTAGACTCAATGGTGAATGGGCTAATACCACACCATTTTTGTCAACGACAACCGTTGAGTTAAAGCTATCAGTTTGCAACCTAAGTCGCTGCGCCTCTTGCGCAAGAGTGTTTGCATCATTAAATTGGATTGCAAGAATTTTTGCTGAATAAGCGAGTTGCTGCTGAGCAGCCAGTAGAAACCGGTCAGTGGCAGAGACAAGTTTAGCGGCATACGCATTATGGTTTTTTAAGGTTTGCGATTGTAGCTGCTGTTTTTGTACTTGGTAGCTGGAATAAAAGCCATTTAGAAAGGTGATCACAGTCACTGAAATAGCTAAAAATAAGATTAACTTTTTTAAATCAAGATTGATATTAACACGGTCTAGCAAAATACTTACTTCTCTATGCTGGCCTTGTATTTCCTTGGCAATTATACTAACGATAAATGATAGCAAATAGCTCCCATACGATCCAGCTAAAAGCTCGTAAAGTACTTATTTCTGTTGTTCCCAACGGCTAATAATTTATCTCTATGCAATTTTTAGACCGCGCTCAGCTTGGCTCTCGCGACATAAAAATTTTAAATTCAAATACTTGTAATATTATTTGAATTTTCACTACATGCCAGTTGAACTTATGCAACAATTTGTTGCTGAGCTTGCGCTAAGCGATTGCTGTTTCCCCATAGAAAAATCAATTTATCTGTTTGCGCTTTTAACAAAATAAGCGAAGAAAATTTACCTTGCGCAAAATGAATAAATTATTACAATTAAAAGACAAATAACAAATAAAAGAACGTTATGGTTAAACATCACTGCCAGAATATATTATCACAATTACCCAGTCATCGTTTGCTCGCCTTAGATGTACTGCGAGGGTTCACTATCACTGCGATGATTCTAGTCAATAACCCAGGGAATTGGTTATATACCCACTGATTTAATTTTCCCATTTTTTATTTTTAGTGTTGGGATGTCGATCACACTATCGGTTAATGCAATCCAGGCAAAAGGAATCATCAGGAATATTTGCGGATACTATATAAGCACTGAAAAAAACCTTGGCAAACAAGTCAGAATATTTACCCTAGTGGCTATTACAAGCATTGTTTGCGGGTGCTTACTTTCACTTTTAATACCAATAAACAAAGCACTATGGACACCAAGCTATGTAATAATCAGCTCAGGACTAGCGATGTTATGCTATGCACTGTGTAGCTATATTCTCGATATTCGTAAAGTTCGCTTGTGGAGTGCGCCGTTTTTAGTGTTTGGCGCTAACGCTATTTTGTTCTTTATGTTTGCTGGCATCGTAGCGCGTATTTTAATTATGATCCCAGTGGCTGATACAAGTTTAAAAAGTGCTATATTTAATCAAGTATTACAACCGCTATTTGGTAATTATTTAGGCTCTTTTAGCTATTCGTTGCTATTTTTACTCGCCTCTTATCTAGTGATGTATGCGTGCTATAAACGCGGGATTTTTTGGAAAGTATAATGTCTAAGCCTCATCAAGAGGCTGCTTGACTCACTTTATCTAATAAATACAGCACAGATTGGTAGTTAATACCGCTGTGCTGAGTTAAGCCAATTTCACAACTGCGGCTATTAGAAATACCGCTACTGCAATTTTGAGGCACTTGGTTACGCAGCGTTTTTAATGCATTAGCATTTAGCTCTGGCAAGTTAAAGCCCTTATCGCCGGCAAAGCCACAACATTCAATATCAGCCGGAATAATCACTTCGTCACTGCATGCTTTAGCTACGGCAACAAGTTGTTGTTCACTGCCACGGCGTTTGCTACTACAGGTAACATGTAACATAACCGGCTCTGGTTGGGCTGTGATGGTCAGCTTAGGCAATAAATATTGATAAGCAAACTCAGCGCTTTCGAGTACTGTTAAACCGCGCTGTTGCGCTGCATCATTGCTTGTTAATGCACATGGACTGGCGTCAAAAATAATCGGGTAACGACCATTTTCAGACACCTGCTGCGCGATATCGAGTAACTGCTCAGCTTTACTTTTTGCCTGTTCAGGTAAGCCTTTACTGGCAAAGGGCATGCCACAACATAGCTCATTAATTTGCATCGGCAGTAACAGTTCAATTCCCGCTTTAGTCGCGAGGCTATGCATAACTTGCATAATTGAGCGGCGGTCATCCGCTTGCTCATCGGCTGCAAACACCCTGCTGGCACAACTGGGAAGATAAACCACTTTATCAGGCTGTTGTGCATGTACTATGCTGTGATTAATTGGCTGCTCCCCCCTTGGCCACGCTGAATAATAAAGTGGGGTGCCAATCAGCTTATTAGTAGGTTTGGTTAAAGTACGCAGTGCCTGTGCACCAATGATGTTTCGCACCATCGCCATACTGGTTAAACCAAAGCGTGCTGTATTTGCTAATACCGCAAAATGTTTGACCGCAAAACTGGCTATGCGCGGCGCCACTTTTGCATTGAGTTGCTTTTTTGCCCTCAGGGATTTTATAAATTCACCGGTGTTAATACCAACGGGGCATTTCATGCCACACAGCCCGGTTGCTGCACAGCTATCAATACCTAAATATTGAAAATCTTTTTCGATACTGCTGAGCTGACGATTAATGTGCTGTTTTTCGCTAATATCACCGGTGTTACTAAGTTGATTAACCAATTCAGTGCGACGTCGCCACAGCGTAATACGTTGGCGCGGCGTTAAGGTGAGTCCTTTTGATGGGCATACGGTTTCGCAAAAACCACACTCAATACATTTGTCGATTATATCGTCGCTGCTAGGCATGGTTTTTAAATGCTGAATATGGCAGTTTTCATCGGTATTGATGATCACTCCTGGGTTTAAAATGTGGTCTTTATCAAACAATTGTTTAATACGCTGCATCACAGCAAAGCCATCAGTGCCCCATTCAGTTGCCACAAACGGCGCCATATTTCGCCCAGTACCATGCTCAGCTTTTAATGAGCCATTAAGTTCAACCGCCACCAGTTGCGACACGTCCCGCATAAATTGCTCATAACGCGCTACTTGCGCTGGTGTATCGAATGCTTGGGTAAATACAAAATGCAAATTACCCGCTAAGGCATGGCCAAAAATAATCGCTTCATCGTAACTGTATTTATCAAATAATTGATGCAGAGCTTTAACACCCTGAGCTAATACATCCAGCTCAAAAGCCACGTCTTCAATGATCACAGTGGTGCCATTTTCGCGCACTGCACCGACTGCCGGGAACGTACCTTTACGAATATTCCATAATGATGCATTGCGCTTAGCATCTGTTGAAAACGCCATAATCGCTAATTGATGGGCGCTAAAATGTGCGACAAGCTGATCCACTTGTTGTTGTAAATTAACTAATTTTGTTGCGTCTTCTGCACGTACTTCGATTAATAATGCTGCACTATCTGCTGGGTAGTTATGAACATCTTTAGGCATGATGTCATGCTGCGCGACGCACAGGAGCGAGCGCTTATCCAATAACTCAACCGCCGCTACATCAAGCGTTGCTAGCTGCTTTACTAATTCACAGACTTGGCTTATATCATCAAAAATAATAAACGCTGAGCTTTTATGAGCATGATCAATCACCGTGTGGTAAGTAATATCAGCAATAAACCCCAGCGTACCTTCAGAGCCAATCATTAAATGCTTAATGATCTCAATCGGATCAGTGTAATCAATTAGCGCGTTTAAACCATAACCCGTGGTATTTTTTAAGCGGTATTTATGAGCAATACGCTGTGCCAACTCAGGATTATTTGTAACCTGCTTGGCAAGTGCAGTGATATCGTTAATAAACGGTTGATGGCTATGTAAAAATTCAGAACGGCTTTGCTCACTGCGTGTATCAAGCACTGTACCGTCAGCGAAGATTAAGGTCATGTCCTTTACTGTATGGTAACTATTTTGTGCCACGCCACAGCACATACCTGATGAATTGTTGGCTGCCATGCCAGCGATTTTACAACTATTGATTGAAGCGGGATCAGGGCCAATTTTACGGCCAAAAGGCGCAAGTACGGCATTGGCACGAGCACCAATAATAGCTGGCTCTAACCGAATGGCAGCGCCGTTATCTTCAATTTGATAACCAGACCAGCAATCACTAAGCAGCACTAATACAGAATCTGTAATTGCTTGGCCTGATAAGCTAGTACCGGCGGCCCGGAAAGTAATGGCAACTTTATATGTTGCAGCGGCACTGATGACCTGTTGCGCTTGTTGCTGATCAGCAACCAGTACTATTAATTGCGGCACTAAACGATAAAAGCTGGCATCAGTGCCAAAAGCATAGCGCCTAGGGTAATCTTCAATGAACGCCGAGGCAGGCAGCTTATCACTGAGTTGTTGTTGAAATAGTGTCAGTGCTGTTGCCATTATTTGCCCCTTTGCGTTCTGTTAATTTACTCGCTTGGCGACCCACCAAGCATTATGGAATATATTATTACTTGAAATAAGAGCGAATTACCATTAATAAAAGCTCGTCTAATATTATTTTTTTTCATCTAAATAACTATTAACTCTTAATATTTATGTAATGATCAGGCAAGCATGTGATTCGTCGGTGGTTTTTGCAGTTCTGCAAAAAAAACGTTAATGTGACAAAAATATGTTGTATTTTAATCCAAAATGGCATTACCATCAGGAATAAAATATTCATAAATAAAATAAGCAATTCAGCTTTGGAGCCTACTGTGTTAAATAAGTTTGCCATATCATCAATTCTCTTTGGACTAGGGTGTTTATTACCAATGAAATCGACCTTTGCAGCGACCAATTTAACCCTTGAGCAACAGCTTGGCCAAAAGCTGATGCTCGATTTTCGTTATTATTGTGAGCAAGACAGCGAGAACACACCTGAGCAAAAGTGCCGTAATGCAGTCACTGAATTACCTGCAGATTTAGCCAAGGTGATCACTAAACATAATATTGGTGGGGTGATCTTATTTGCTGAAAATATCGATAATATTGCGCAAATCGTTAAATTAAATAATGCTATGCAACAAGCTGCGGCAAAGTCGAGCTTAGGCGCACCTTTATTTATTTCAATTGACCAAGAAGGCGGACGTGTTGCACGTATTCCTCGTGATATTGCCACTTCATTTACTGGTAATATGTCGATTGGCGCAAGTTATGCGGTTCACGGCACCAAGTTTGCTACACAATCTGCACAGGTGATTGCTGATGAATTAAAAGCCATTGGTGTGAATGTTAACTATGCACCAACTGTTGATGTAAACATGAACCCTGATAACCCGGTTATTAATGTGCGCTCATACGGTGAAGATCCAACACTTGTGAGTATTTTAGGTGGCGCACAAGTTGCTGGCTTTGAAGGTAATGGCGTAATTACCTCACTGAAACACTTTCCAGGCCATGGTGATACAAACGTTGATAGCCACACCGGCTTGCCAAAAGTAATGCACGATAAAGAAACTATCTGGGAAAAAGATTTACCTCCGTTTCAAACTATTATTAAAAAGCAAAACCCTGGCATGATCATGACTGCGCATATTCAGTACCCAGCACTGGATAGCAGCACATTTGTTAGTAAAGATGGCAAAACCATGATCAAACCTGCGACGATGTCGCATAAAATCATCAGCGAATTATTACGCGATGAAATGGGCTATCAAGGTGTAGTGATCACCGATGCGCTAGATATGGCTGGTATTAGCCACTTTTTCGAACCAATTGAAGCCGTTGTAAATACCTTTGCTGCCGGGGTTGATATTGCTTTGATGCCAATTGAAATTCGTAGTCCAAAAGATTTAGTCGTATTAGATAAACTGATCAGCCGCTTAGTGAGCGAAGTTGAAAAAGGTAATTTACAAGCCGACGAAGTCGCTATCTCTGCTCAACGCATCATCAATTTAAAAAGTAAATTTAAACTGACCACAGAGCTTGACGAATCGTTAGCAATGCAAAAAGCACAACTTATTCTCGGTGATGATAATCATCGCAAAGTCGAAGCAGAGCTGGCTCTTGCCGCCATTACCCAAGTTAAAAATGACCAGCACACTTTACCGATTAAACTGACGACAAATAGTAAAGTACATATCATCATGCCTGATACCCGCAAGTGTTTGGCGCTACAACAGGCAATTACAGAAAATACTCAACAACCACTTGCATTTAGCTGCACCAGTTTACAAGGCTTTGAGCCCACAGCGACGTTAAAAGCAATCAATGAAGCGGATATCATCATTGCAGGCAATGCATCACCAAACCAAAGCGCGGTAGAAATTGGCGGCATGGATGACCTTGCTGATAACCCTGCATTTGCAATTGCAAAATCGGCGCAAGGTCCGGCACTTGAAAAACTGCTTCAGCAAGCGCAACAAGCTGATAAGAAAACCGTTTTTGTTAGTTTACGAGCACCATACGATATTGCCACATTTGGCCAATATGCGGATGCAATTTTAGCAACTTATGCGTATAACATAGATGTAGATAATGATGTTAAAGTAGCAGGGCCAGCTTTTACTGCTCTTGCAAAAGTACTAGTTGGTAAAAAGCCAGCGCAAGGTACTTTGCCTGTTACCGTCAGTGGCATTAACAACAACTAAAAGTTTACGAGGATACTATGCAACATAACGCATCACTTACTACGCCTTACGCTATTCGTAATATGATCAGGAATGAAGATTATACCGGTAGTACATCGGGCTTTGTTCCCGGCTTTGTACAGGCTAATTTAGTGATTTTGCCCCAGCGCTATGCGTTTGATTTTTTACAATTTTGCCAAGCAAACAAAAAAGCGTGCCCAATTGTAGCAAGTAGCCGCACGCCTGGAGCTACCAGCATTCCAAATGTTGCGCATGATTTAGATATTAGGACTGACATACCTCGCTATCGTATTTTTAAAAATGGCCAATTGATTGAAGAAGTAACGAATATCAAAGAGCAATGGCGCGATGACTTAGTCACTTTTTTAATTGGTTGCTCGTTTTCATTTGAAGAGTCGTTAAAGTTGGCGGGCCTAGAAATACGTAATATTACGGAAAATAAAAATGTACCTATGTACATGACTAATATTCCCTGCGAAAGCGCCGGTATATTTCATGCTAACATGGTCGTTAGTATGCGACCGATGAAGCCGGCAGATGCGATTCGGGCAATCCAAATATGTAGCCGCTTTCCAGATGTGCATGGAGCGCCAGTTCACTTTGGGGATCCAGCTGCAATAGGTATTAAAGATATTAATCGCCCTAACTTTGGTGAATCTGTCACCATTAAAGACGGTGAAGTACCGGTATTTTGGGCCTGTGGTGTCACGCCGCAAGTAGCCATCGCTAATGCTGCGCCTGATTTTTGCATTACACATAGCCCAGGTCATATGCTGATCACCGACATTCAAAACGCCCATATCTCGGCTTTTTAAACGGAAATAATGATGAAGCTCAATTGTGATTTAGGGGAAAGCTTTGGTGCATGGCAAATGGGCCTTGATGAAGAGGTAATGCCGCATATTGATATGGCTAATATTGCTTGTGGTTTTCATGGCGGTGATAGTGATGTTCTAGCACGCACCCTGATGCTTGCTAAACAACATAACGTCATTATAGGCGCGCACCCCAGCTATCCTGATAAACAGGGCTTTGGGCGTCGCTCCATGGCATTAACACCACAAGAGCTAAGCAATTGCCTGCATTATCAAATAGCCGCAATTGAAGGCATGGCAAAAGTTCAAGGCCTCACTTTAGAGTATGTGAAGCCACATGGCGCGTTATATAACGATATGATGGCCGATAAAACAATTTTGACCACTGTGATGCAAGCTGTTGCCAGTTACCCGAGCCCTTTAAAACTAATGCTTCTCGCCACTGCGAAAGCAGCGCAACATCAACAACTTGCTCAACAATATAACCTTGAATTAATTTTAGAAGCATTTGCTGATCGCCAATATACCGATGACGGTCAATTAGTATCACGGAAAATTGCTGGTAGTGTGCATGATAAACCTGCGCTAATAGCACAAGTTAAACAGTTACTCGCCACCGGCTGCGTAACCACACAATCGGGCAAACAACTGCCTTTACACGCCGACAGTTTATGTGTGCATGGCGATAACGCTGCAGGCATTGCCCTAATTCAAGAGATCAAAGCGTTATGCCACACTCGTTAAGTGATGAACAATTAAGTCAAGCAATCGAAACCATGATGGTAGAACAAAACCTACGTGGTATGCAAAATCTCTATGCCTATCAACAGACAGGGACTTATCTGCGCGCTGCAAAGTCGTTATTTGATGCCAAAAGTACGGTACTCATTGGTACCGGTTTTGCCGTCAAGCAAACCTTTGAAACCGATGGCCCTGTTGGCGCCATTGCTTTATACAATGCTTTAATTACGCTGGGTAAAAATCCTATTTTAGTCTGTGGAAACCCCCTTTACAGTGCACTGAAAAATGAATTTAACTGTTTTGAATTGCCACTGAATAATTTTACTGATGCAATGGCTTTTAGCAAAGCTGCGCTGGCTGAGTTAAAACCAGATTGCGTATTGTCTATCGAGCGCCCCGGGCTGTGTCACGGCAATAAATATTACAATATGCGTGGTATTGATATTTCGGCTGATTGTGGTTGTTTTGATTTTTTTGTCAGCCAAGCACCCTGCCCAACTGTAGCTATTGGTGATGGCGGTAACGAAATAGGGATGGGCAATTTATCACAATATATGACTGAGCTGAGCATTATGCCGTGCCTTACTTGCTGCGATGAACTGCTGTTAGCGGATGTATCAAACTGGGCAGCTTACGGCATTATTGCGTTTTTAAGCCGCTGGCATAGCCAAGACTTACTCGCAGAAGTCGATACTTTAGCAATCCTGCAATATTTGAGTGAACGTGGCAGTGTAGATGGCGTTACTCACAAAAACGAATTAACCGAAGATGGCTTACATGCTATGCATGGCCAACAACTCATCGCAAGACTACGTCAGCTTAGCGGTGTTGCCAATCAGAATGAGGATTTATAATGAGTACGGTGTATTTAAACGGCGACTATATGAACGCAGAGCACGCAAAAATATCGCCAATGGACAGAGGCTTTTTATTTGGCGATGGTATTTACGAAGTGATCCCTGCCTATAATGGCAACATGCTTGGCTTTGCAGCGCATATTGAACGTATGAAAAATGGTTTAAATGAACTGGAAATTGTACTCGCTTATACAGCTGATACATGGCGTGAAATCTGCCAGCAGCTGTGTGAGAAAAATCACGGTGAAAACCTTGGTATTTATTTGCACGTTAGCCGTGGCGCTGATACTAAGCGTGCTCATGCTTATCCTAGTGGTATTACGCCAACGGTATTTGCCTACGCCTTTGAAATTCCAGCACAACCCGTTAGTGATATCGACAACGCCACGACTTATACTGTATCCGTTGAGCAAGATAAGCGCTGGCAGCGTTGCCACATCAAGTCAACCGCATTACTCGGCAACGTGATTCATTACCAGCATGGTGCGGCGGCTGGCAATAAAGAAACCATTTTATACAATCGCTTAGATGAGCTTACCGAAGCAAGCTCAAGTAATGTGTTTATTGTTAAAGATGGCGTGATCAGCACCCCCCCATTGGATAACCAAATTTTACCGGGTATCACTCGCTGGTTAATTTTAACGATATTACACAGCCACAGTGACTTTAAAGTCCAAGAACGTATTATTACCAAGCAGGAACTATTTGCAGCCGATGAAGTGTGGATCACCAGCGCCACAAAAGAAGTTGGCCCAGTGGTAAAACTCAACGGTCAACTGGTCGCTGATGGCAAACCAGGGAAAATATGGCAACAAGTACAGAGCTTATTTACTGAACATAAGTTTGATTATTAATAGCGCTAAGCAGTAATTATAAGAGCCGGGTTTATTAAGTAAACACGGCTTTTAAAATCCAATTAAATTGTCACTTACTTAGGCTGATACGGCCAAACTTCTAGTACTCCATCACTGCTTTCGCTGACAATTGTTTTATTTTCTTTATCATACGCTACAGCTAAAACTGAGCCACGAATGCGCTGTTGTGTCGCTTTATACTCAGCCAATAATGTACCATCTTTTACACGCCATAATTGTATCGTGCTTTTCGGTGAGCCGGTTAAAAACCATTTATCATCATTTACAAACCGCGAGTGGTTAAACTCTATAAAATTAGTAAATATATTTAGCTCAGCTTTTTTAATACCGGTGTTTAAATCAAGAAGTATACGATCATCAACAGAATCTATCACAAAACCTAAACTTGCATTTTCGTTTATACTGACATGATTAACACGAGTCGCTAATTTGAACTCTTTTAAAATAGTACCATCTTTCGTTGACCATAAATAACTAAACTTATCGCTTGAACCGCTTAATGCTGTTTGTCCATCTGCAGATAGTGCTACAGAATTAATATCAAGGCGATGAACTTGAAATAGCGTATTTTGCTTCGTTAGAGAGTTGATCACATCAGCTTCACAGCTACGATAGCCTACCACTATTAACTGACCGTTTGCTGATATTGCAATATCACGAGCAATGTTTTTCCCTGTTGACCAACTACCCAGTAGTTGACCATTTGCAACTGAAAATAATATTAATGCTAAAATAAATATGTTAGTAAATCTCTTAACCAAAGCTCAGCTTAAATAGTCATAGCCTTTACTTTATTTATGAAGTTATTAGCGTATTATCAAAGTCTTACTAATGACACTAAACAAAACAGCAAAATGTTATGGATTTTTCTCTTTATACTAAACTGAGCCCACAACTTAGTCATAATAGTTATTGTTGTGAGTTTGACAGTAGCAGTTTTATTGACAGTGACTTTTTAAATTATCAGATTGTGTTACCGCAACAACTACAAAAGGCTGTTGTTAAACGAAGAGCTGAATACCTCGCCGGCCGTTTTTGCGCAAAACAGGTGTTAACCGCCCTCAATATCCCCTGTTTTGATATTATCTCAGGCCCCGATCGCGCGCCCATATGGCCTAAAAACATTATTGGTAGCATTACCCACACGCAAGGGATCGCAATGGCTATAGCATGTCAGCACACTGATATCGCTGGAATTGGTATTGATATAGAGCAACTAATGAGTGCCAAACAAGAGCTAGAGCTACAAAAGCAAATTTTGCATCCTGATGAATATCCACTGTTTAGGCGATTGGCTGGGCAGCTTTCACATCCATTAACCGTCATTTTTTCAGCAAAAGAAAGTATTTTTAAAGCACTATATCCAAGCGTAAAGCAATTTTTTGGTTTTGAAGCTGCACAGCTAATTGCTTTTAATCAGCAACAATTGCAGTTTAAAATTACTAAATCGCTCGCAGAGCAAGTGCCTCAAGACACTTACGTAACCGTTTTCTATCAATGTAATAAAAGTGTAGTACTCACCGAGTGTGAATTTACTATCGCAGCTCAACCACTCAAAAATACTAATGTCGGCAAGTAGCCACTAATAATCAATCAGGTATTCATCGCATGATGGTGTACCTTTGGGTTTTGTTATTCTATAACGGTTAGGTGCGATAATTAATAACAAGGAATTAAAATGAAATTGATTGCCCCCGCAGCCCTCCTAACCTCGCTGTGTTTTTCAGTATTAGCCAATGATAACCTGCAAACTTTTCAACTAGAAAATGTATTCGACCTTGAATATGCCAATCAAATTGAAATGACTAACGACGGTAAAACCGTCTACTTTGTTCGAAATCGGATGGACATTAAATCAGATAGTAAAGTTAGTAATATTTGGTCTGTCGACAGTAGTTCAAAGCAATTACAACCGCTTACATCGGGTGTACATATGGATTACTCCCCTGTCTTGTCGGCAGACCAATCACGTTTAGCGTTTATTTCAACTCGTGATGGCAGTAGCCAAATTTATGTAAAATGGCTAAAAACAGGCGCTGTTGCAAAAATTAGTAATCTTACTCAAAGCCCTGCAAGTTTGCAGTGGTCACCTAATGGTCGGCAATTACTGTTTAGCCAATTTGTACCGAGTAAAGTTAGTTCTCCTATTAACTTACCAGGCAAGCCTGAAGGTGCCAGCTGGGCAGAGCCTGCTAAATTTATTGATGACGTATATTATCGTGCCGATGGCGGCGGTTATACCAAGCCTGGTTTTCGTCATTTGTTTACTATTGATGCCAATGGCGGTAATGCCCGTCAGTTAACCTCTGGCGACTTTGATCATGGCGGGCCAGTTAGCTTTTCTGAAGATGGTAACAGCCTTTATTTTTCGGCTAATCGCCATGCTGACTTTAAACTCAAACCAACAAATTCTGAAATATATCAGCTGACATTAAATGATCTAAAAATAACAGCGCTTACCGACCGAGAAGGTCCTGATCAGCAACCGCAAATATCACCAGATGGGCGTTATCTTGCCTATACCGGTTATGATGATAAACGTACCAATTATGAAAATACCCAGCTATATATTCGCGATTTAAAATCGGGTGATACCACAAGTTTAACCGCTGATTTTGACCGCAGTGTCGAGCAAATTAAATGGGCTGATAACTCTAAAGGGCTTTATTTTAGTTACGCCAGTGAAGGCCAAACCGCACTCGCTTATCAACCACGTAGCGGCAAACGAAAAGTGATCACACAAAAAATAGGGAGTGTTTCATTCGGTCGCCCTTATTCTGGTGGTGACTTTGATATAAGCGACGATGGTAATGTGGCAATCACGCTTGCTGATACCCAACGTCCTGCTGATATAGCAATAGTTAAAAATGGTAAAACACAACGTTTAACAAAATTAAATGACGACGCGCTTGGTAATAAACAGCTGGCAAAAGTAGAAGAAATTTGGCTGAAATCAAGTTATGACGACTTATCAATTCAAGGTTGGGTCGCCTACCCTCCTGGGTTTGATAGTAATAAAAAATATCCCCTTATTTTAGAAATACACGGCGGCCCTGTCGCTAACTACGGTCCACACTTTAGCGCTGAAATACAATTATTTGCCGCTAAAGGTAATGTGGTTTTATATATGAACCCGCGTGGTAGTGATTCATACGGGAAGGAGTTCGCGCAAACTATTCATCACAATTATCCTAGTAACGATTTTGATGACTTAATGACTGGCGTTGATGCGCTTATTGGCAAAGGTTTTATTGATCAGTCAAAACTGTTTGTAACCGGTGGCTCAGGTGGCGGTGTACTTACGGCGTGGATTGTAGGCCATACCGACAGATTTGCCGCCGCTGTTGTTGCCAAGCCGGTGATCAATTGGATCAGCTTTGTACTAACTGCTGACTTCTACCCATTCTTTGCCGATTACTGGTTCCCAGGTAAGCCATGGGATCATATTGAGCATTATATGAAGCGCTCGCCAATTAGCTATGTTGGTAATGTTAAAACACCAACCATGCTACTCACTGGTGAAGCGGATTACCGCACTCCTATTTCTGAGACCGAGCAATTTTATCAAGCATTAAAGCTACAAGGAGTTGATACAGCAATGGTACGTATTCCTGATGCATCACATGGCATAACAAAACGGCCGTCAAACTTGATGGCTAAAGTCGCTTATATTCAATGGTGGTTTGATAAACATAGTAAATAGAAATTAGTTAGCGGCGAGAGTAAAGTTAACAAGTTGCAAGTGTGAAGCTAGAAACCGTAGCTTGGTCCTTAGCAACTTTTACTCTCGCTAATTTGTCACTAGTCAAATCCCCTGTAAACCCCCTTTACAAAAAGTGAGTGCTCATTCACATATTCTAAAGTTTACACAAATATCGGACTTTGTAAAAAATCGAGTTAGTAAAATTTCGGTTTATGACATTTTTTGGTCATTGAGTTAGTAAAAAATCGGTTTGAGTCACTGTTTATGGCGTTTAAGTTGGTAAAAAAGTGGTTTGTAGTCGGTTAGAGTTGGTAAAAAATCGGTTTATATTTTCTGATTAATGGCTAATAACGGCCATTTTTATCAAAATCCCCCCTTTCCAAAGAGCTAAAAGCTGATTAAATCGCTAAATTGATAAGAAATACCGCAAAAAAATTTACTTGATAAAAATCTGATCCAAAAATTGAAAGTAAATCTGATGCTAGTTAAATACTGATCCAAGCCTTAGTTAAAATCTGATCTGAGCGGTAAAGTTAGCAGGTGTAAAGCTGTATATCCTGTGTAATTGCTAGCATCAAAAAAAGGGCCTTGCGGCCCTTTGTAACATTGTTGAGTTGGACTGTTATGTTAGAACTGGTTCATAGTGTTTGCTTCACCGCCAGCTTTAAGCGCATTTTCACCTGAGAAGTACTCTTTATGGGTATCTCCCATGTTAGAACCTGCTAAGTCTTGATGCTTAACGGATGCTTGTTCGCGGCGAATTTCTTGACGCTGCACATCACGTACATAAGCCAGCATACCTAAGTCACCAAAGTAGCCTTCTGACAGAATATCAGTGCTCAATGCAGCCGTGTGATAGGTCGGTAGCGTAATTAAGTGGTGGAAAATACCAGCTTCGCGCGCGCCATCACGTTGGAAGTTTTGTACTAACTCATCTGCTGCGACTGCAAGTTCAGTTGCATCCATCTCTGGTGCCATTAGCGCCTTATTATCATCAATACTTGGATAAGCAGATAAGTCTTTGCCTTCGTCTAACCACTGTTGATAAACTTGCTCGCGGAATTTCAATGTCCAGTTGAAAGAAGGTGAATTGTTATAAACCAGTTTAGCGTCAGGAACTTGCTCTTTAACCCGATTAACCAGTTCAGCAATTTGTTTTACATGTGGTTTTTCAGTTTCAATCCACAGTAAATCAGCACCCGACTGCAAGCTGGTAATACAATCTAGTACAACACGGTCTTTTTCTGTGCCTTCGCGAAATTGGTATAAACCATTATCAAGGCGAGTCGGCTTACATAGTTGGCCGTTCAGCTTCATTGCCGTATCACCTTCATTTAAATCTTCAACACCGTTAATTGGCGTGGTTTCTAAAAACGCATTGTACTGACTAGCAAGGTCGCCAGGTGTTTGTGATACCGGCACTTTTTGGGTCAAGCTGGCACCAAGTGAGTCAGTACGTGCGACAATAATACCGTTATCAATACCCAGTTCTAAAAAGGCATAACGCACGGCGTTAATTTTTGCTAAAAAGTCTTCGTGTGGCACAGTTACTTTACCTGCTTGGTGACCACATTGTTTCGCGTCTGAAACTTGGTTTTCGATTTGGATAGCACATGCCCCCGCTTCAATCATTTTTTTAGCGAGTAAGTAGGTTGCTTCTTCATTACCAAAACCAGCATCAATATCTGCGATGATCGGTACCACATGACTTTCAAAGTTATCTATTTTATCAAGTACCGCTTGTACATCACCACCAGTTGCTTTGGCGTTATCTAAGTCTTTAAATAAATGGTCAAGTTCACGAGCATCGGCTTGTTTTAGGAAAGTATAAATTTCTTCAATCAACGCCGGTACTGAGGTTTTTTCGTGCATACTTTGATCCGGTAGTGGGCCGAACTCAGAGCGCAACGCAGCAACCATCCAACCGCTTAGGTATACGTAGCTACGCTTAGTGGTTTTTTGGTGACGTTTAATCGCCATCATCATTTGTTGGGCAGTAAAACCATGCCAGCAACCAAGCGATTGTGTGTATTGGCTGGTATCAGCATCATATGCAGCCATATCTTCACGCATGATGTCAGCTGTAAACTGAGCGATGTCTAATCCCGTACGAAAACGATTTTGCAAACGCATACGACTTGCGTATTCAGGATTAATTGCTTGCCATGTTTTACCTTGTGCTTGACAAAGTGTAGCTAAAGTATCGGTTTCACGTTGATAAGTAGTCATAATAAAAAATCCTCTGAACGGGTTAAAACTAAATTTTATTTATATGGTTGTGTGAGAGGCTAAGAGTTAATGCTCTGTAGCGCTTAAATCAACATTAGGCCGATTTATTGGATTTAGTAAATTTATAGTTGTTATGCTGGCTATATATTTAGTGAATGGCTAAAAGAACACCTATTGCGTATTTTTAGGTTATGGTTAACAAAAGATTGCTCACATGCAGTCAATTGCACCGCGACCGTTTAAAAGGATATCGATTATGACACTCTCTCACAGCCAATTTGGATTAACCGTAGATAACCAATTAGCCGATTTTGTTAACCAGCAACTGCTACCCGGTACAGGTATTAGCGAACAACACTTTTGGCAAGGATTTGCTGAAATTATTGATGACCTTAGTCCGCTTAACCGTGCATTATTAGTCAAGCGTGAAGACCTACAACACCAAATTGATAGCTATCACCTAGCAAATAAACACTGGGATGCAGCGCAATACCAACAGTTTTTAACTGACATTGGTTATTTAGTCCCTGAGCCCGATAATTTTTGCATTGAGACAGAAAATGTTGAGCCTGAAATAGCCCGCACAGCTGGCCCTCAGCTGGTTGTGCCAGTAAGTAATGCACGCTTTGCACTTAATGCCGCTAACGCACGCTGGGGGTCGTTATACGATGCCTTATACGGCACTGATGTACTTAGCGAAGAAGATGGCGCTGAAAAAGGCAGCAACTATAATCCTGTTCGCGGTTTTAAAGTAATGGCCTACGCAAGGCAGTTTTTAGATAAAGCGTTACCACTTGAAAATGGCTCACATATTGAAAGTACTAATTATTCGGTAGTTAATGGCCAGCTCATCATCACCTTACGTGATAGCTCACAAACAGGCTTAAAACAACCAGCGCAACTTATTGGTTTTCAAGGTGAAGCACAAAACCCCAGGGCAATTTTATTACTCAGTCATGGCCTCCATATAGAGCTACAAATAGATCATAATCATAGCATTGGTGCAGCCGACAAAGCGGGCTTAAAAGACGTCCTCCTCGAAGCTGCACTTACCACCATTATGGATTGTGAAGACTCCGTTGCCGCCGTTGACGGCGAAGATAAAGTGCAAGTTTATCAAAATTGGTTAGGCTTAATGAAAGGCACTCTCGCTGAGTCATTCACAAAAGATGGCAAAACGGTTGAGCGTACACTCGCTAAAGACCGCAGTTATTTAGGTATTGATGGGAAACCGCTAAGTCTAAAAGGGCGTAGTATGATGTTTGTGCGTAATGTTGGCCATTTAATGACAAACCCTGCGATTCAAGATAGCCAAGGCCGCGACGTATTTGAAGGTATCATGGATGCAATGATCACGGTCACTGCCGCACTGCATGACTTAAATGGCAATAGCCCGGTAAAAAATTCAACTGCAGCCAGTATCAATATCGTCAAACCGAAAATGCATGGTCCTGAAGAAGTTGCTTTTACCAATACATTATTTAGTCGTATTGAACAGCTTTTACAGTTACCCAAAAACACCATCAAAATGGGCATTATGGATGAAGAGCGCCGTACATCGGTGAACTTAAAAGCCTGTATTAATGCTGCTAAACAACGTGTGGTATTTATCAATACTGGCTTTTTAGACCGTACAGGTGATGAAATTCATACCTCAATGCAAGCAGGTGTAGTATTACCAAAAGCAGCCATTAAACAACAACCTTGGATCAATGCTTATGAAGACAGAAATGTCGATATCGGTTTGCAAACCGGGTTAAGTGGTCGCGCACAAATAGGCAAAGGTATGTGGCCAATGCCCGATAAAATGGCGTTGATGATGGAGCAAAAAATTGCCCATCCGCAAGCAGGCGCTAATACAGCCTGGGTGCCCTCCCCTACTGCAGCCACCTTACATGCTATGCACTATCATGACGTTGATGTGTTTGCCTGTCAAAAAGCGATTGCCCAGCGTCAACAAGCTAGTTTAACAGAACTATTAACTCCGCCTTTGATGGTTGATCCTAATAGTTTGAGCAAAGAAGATATTCAGGCAGAGCTGGATAACAATGCTCAAGGTATTTTAGGTTATGTAGTACGTTGGATTGATCAAGGTGTAGGCTGTTCTAAAGTGCCTGACATTAACCATATAGGATTAATGGAAGATAGGGCTACACTGCGTATTTCAAGCCAACATATGGCTAACTGGTTGCAGCATGGGGTATGCACGCAAGCACAAATAGAAACTACTATGGCGAAAATGGCAAAAGTAGTGGATGGCCAAAATGAAGGGGATCCGGCTTATGTTAATATGGCTGATTCAGTGCAAAGCTTAGCACAAAGTATTGCATATCAAGCGGCATTAGCCCTTGTATTAGAAGGAGTTAAACAACCCAGTGGTTATACTGAACCATTGTTGCATGCGTTTCGTATAAAATATAAAGCGCAACAATAACTCCCCTTCGAGTTTGTTAGTGTCATATTGCCAGCCCTCGGGCTGGTTTTTTTTGCTTAAATTATCCTTTAACCATAACTTTGCTGAATAATCAGCATTCAGAAAAATAAGCCATCAACAACAAAAAAGCACATTCCAGCAATGAAATGCGCTTTTGTATCTTCTCGAAACTAGTGTTACTACTGGCTAAATTTATAACTTCAGCCTAATTCACTACCGTGGCGTTATGATAAACGTTTTGTACGTCGTCACAATCTTCCAACATTGCAATAAATTTATCAAAATTAGCGATAACATCGGCATCAGTAATTTCTATATGCACTTGTGGCACGAAGGTGATTTCGTCAACTTCAAAAATAATACCTGCAAACGCCTCTTCTAATGCTGTTTTTGCTTTGTAATATTCGGTATGTGGAGCAAAAACCGATACTTTGCCATCTTCAACTTCTACATCGGTTACATCAACATCAGCCATCATTAAAGCTTCAAGTACCACTTCATCATCGTCACCACTAAAACCAAGTACAGCTAAATGATCAAACATATGTGCTACACAGCCTGGTGTACCTATTTTTGAGTCAGTTTTAGTAAACGGTAAGCGAACATCTTTAATAGTACGATTTGGGTTATCTGTTAAACAGTCAACAATCACCATACAGTTACCTGGGCCATAGCCTTCGTAACGGGCTGTTGCATAATCTTCACCAGCTCCGCCAGCAGCTTTCTCTATCGCTTTTTCGATGACATGTGCTGGTACTTGATCTCGCTTCGCGCGTTCGATTAAGCGTTTTAGCGACTGGTTTACTTCTGGATCAGGTTCACCATTTTTTGCTGCTACGTAAATTTCTTTACCGTACTTAGAATTAACTTTGGTTTTAGCATTGGCTGTTTTCGCCATGGAGCTTTTACGTACTTCAAATGCTCTGCCCATCTTATGCCTCTATTGGAAACTCGATATTGGCAACATTTTAACAATTTGCGCAGTATTGAGCTAGTGATTAAATGACTGCAAAATCACAATTATGACATTTCGCTTAACAGTACTTACGCTTATAAAAGTTAAACAACACGCTATTTAACATAACACTAAAATTCTACTTAAACTGAAGCATTTATAAGTCGAGATTGTCGTGTTTGCCCTAAATTATTTATTAACTTAGGCAATTCAGAAAAATGGTGCAGAATATAATCAGCTTGTTCTGCATATGCAGGAACATCACTCGGTGCATATAAACAAGCACGCATATTGGCATTATGTGCAGCCTGGATATCATAAAGATAATCACCAACATAAAGTATATGTTGCTGATCTATTCCCCATAACGTTGCAATTGCATTCAAAGCACTCGGATCTGGCTTAGGGGGGGCATCACTACGCGTGAGTACAGTTTGAATTGGCAACGGATTATTTTTTAATTTCAGCGCAGTAGCGCGGTCGTAATTACGTGTCACGATTGCCATTGGTATTGCTTGCTCTTTTAAACGCGCGATAGCTTGCGCTACACCGGGTAACAACGTTGCATGTTGAGCATCAATAAGCTCATGCTGATGGACAATATTCATTGCTTCCTCACGCATGTAAGGAGACGGAAGGCCATCAATAAAACTAAGTAGATCATGCTCGTCAGGGCAACCGACTTGAGCTTTGATAAGAGTAAAATCAAGTTCAGATGATACTAAGGTGCCATCTAAATCAAAAATAACCCCAGCTACTGTACTTTGATACGTATTCATACCACTCCTTGTATATGATTTGATTTTCATCCAAATTACTTACTTTAAGATAGTTTACGCAATTAGATATGAAAAGGAACATATTCGTATTTAATATAAAAATTAATAAAAAACGCGCACAAAACTACTGTGCGCGTCGGTTGGGGGACTTTTAAATTTGCCTACTTTGTTTGGTCTACCGCTGTATTAGCTGGTTCAAAGCGCGCTTCTAGCCAAGTGTCATCTTGGGTAAAGTGCAGTGTTTTCACTTTGCCTTTACCTTCAACATTAACCATATTCACTTGCGCAGGCCATAAATCGCGCAGCGCGCCGTGACTCATACGGATACCTTTAATATCCTTTGGGATCGGTGCTTCTTGATAAACCCAAAAAAACTTACCATCAACTTGCGCACCCACTTCCTTCAGCACTAGCGGCTCACCATCGAGTGTTTGTAAAGCAACATGTGATTCGATGTAATCTACAAAGCGTTGTTGATCTTCTTTATTACTAATAATATCTGCACCACCGGCAAATAAATGCTCCACAGCATGCTCGGTATCATGTAAATAAAAACGATGCATTAGCTCAATATTACTAGTACGTTTATTAAATAAAACTGTAGTTACTGATGCTTTAAGTTGATGCGCCATCGCTGGCATAGCAACTATAAAAGCAAGAATAATAAGCATAAAACGCATTATTCTTGCTCCTTATCGCTGTCTTTTTCGTCACCTGTTTTTAGCTCAGTTTTAATATCGTGCATGATATCGCGGCTGACTTTGGCTTTACTTTGCTCTTTTTTATACACTTCAATACGTGAAGGGATAATACGACGAGGGTAGTTATTATTTTCAACATCTACGTCTGCAGTTTCCCAACGAGGATCAACCGTTACTGATACCAAAGGCTTGTTCTTATCAGTAATAATAAGTTTTTGCACATGTTTGTGGTTGCGACGCCAGATTTCGGCAGGGATCATACGATCTTCTTTAGTACCATCTTCATAGCTAAGCTCAAGTAAAATTGGCATTACTAGGCCGCCTAAATTCGAAAATTCAAGCACGTAATAGTTTTTATCTTCTGCAACTGCGCGATCGAGTACTTTACGCTCCCATGGCTCTAAGCCTTTTAAGAATTTATTATACGAGTTGCGCTCTTTGTTAGTAACAGTGAAGCGGTCGTTTTCATCGTAGAAATCAGTTACGTCGGAGTTTTCTTCAACCCATAGCTTTTTAGCTTCAGCCTTATTACGTTCCACAAATAGTGGCATAGGTTTAGCCGCTTCAATATCACGTAGGCGATTAAAATCTATATCAGGGTTTTTAGTATCTAAACGTAATTGATAGACTTTATCGAGCGAGATATCAACATGATCAGTGCTATAGAACCAGCCACGCCAGAACCAATCTAAATCAACACCTGATGCTTCTTCCATGGTACGGAAAAAATCAGCAGGGGTAGGGCGCTTGTACTTCCAACGCTGGGCGTACTCTTTAAACGCAAAATCAAACAACTCACGGCCTAAAATCACTTCACGCAAAATATTCAGTGCGGCCGCAGGTTTGGTATAAGCATTAGGCCCTAAACGCAGCACGCTGTCTGACTGAGTCATTACCGGCACTTGATTTTCAGACTTCATGTAGGCAACAACGTCACGTGGTTCAACCCCCCATGGAATAGTTGGATCCCATTCACGCCCAGCAACACCATCTAAAAAGCTGTTTAAACCTTCATCCATCCAAGTCCATTGGCGCTCATCAGAGTTCACCACCATAGGAAAATAAATATGACCAACCTCGTGGATCACCACGCCAATTAAAAAGCGCTTTTCAGCTTGTGAATAAGTACGCGAACCGTCATCCTGTAACTCAGTTCGAGGGCCATTAAATGTGATCATTGGATATTCCATACCGCCTACTGGACCATTGACTGACTGCGCAACAGGGTATGGATAATCAAATGAAAAGCGTGAATAAACTTCCATTGTATGTACGATTGCTTCGGTCGAATACTTCTTCCATAGATCGCCACCTTCTTTGGGGAAAAATGACATAGCCATCACTAATGGCTGATCATTACCGCCTTGTTGATAACCTTTTGCATCCCACATAAATTTACGCGACGACGCCCATGCAAAGTCACGCACATTTTCAGCTTTAAAGTGCCATGTTTTGGTCTTGTCTGTGCCTTCTTTTTCATTTTCTAAGGCTTCATCTTCAGTAACGATAAATACTGGGCGCTTTGTATTTTTGGCTTGTTCTAAACGGTTTCGCTGAGTACGGGTCAGCACGCTACTAGCATTATCAAGCTTACCCGTTGCAGAGACGATATGATCGGCAGGAACAGTGATCTCAACATCATAATCACCAAATTCTAGCGTAAACTCTCCACTGCCTAAAAAGGCTTTATTAGTCCATGCTTCGTAATCTGTATAAGCAGCTAAACGCGGAAACCATTGAGCAAGTAAGAATATGTCGTTGCCATCTTTTTCAAAATGCTCGTAACCAGAGCGAGCGCCAACGGCATCTTCTTCAACGATGTTAAAAGCAAAGTCCATGCTGAATTCAGTGTCTTTGCCTGGTTTCAGTGGTTCATTTAAGTCAATACGCATTAGTGTATCAACAACTGTGACTTTTAATTCTTTACCGTTATCATCTTTAACATTAGCAATTGTAAAGCCAAGTTCATTGTCACTCATAAATTGTTGACGACGTAACTGACTTAAACTTAATTTAGTTGCTTTTGGTTGTGGATCTCCCTGTAGGGCAGAGCCGTTAAATGTAGCAGTACGTTCTGCAATAGAGTCGCTTTTAAAAATATTTTGATCGAGTTGCAACCATAAATACTTGAGTGTGTGCGGTGAATTATTTTTATACTCTATGGTTTGACTTGCTGTTAAGCGACGTGCATTTTCATCAAGCTTTACATCGATGTCGTAATTAACATGCTGCTGCCAATATTTTTCACCAGGCTCACCTGCTGCACTACGATAAACATTCGGTGTAGGCAGCACTTCATCAAGTTGGCGAAACTTATCAACATAACTGCCTTTTGTTTGCTCAACTGCAGAAGCCATAACAGTACTTGAGAGAGCTAACGGTAAAAATATAGCCCCTAAAGTTACAACTGCTTTTTTCATAATTAATCCTGTTAATTTTTCGTAAGCATACTTTGTCAAAATAGTGAGATATATTCAATGAAATAGCGATAAACCGCCGCATTTATAGGGTAAAAAATAACTTATTCTTAAATACTGATGATTAACAACAAGGCAATTATTGTAAAGGGGGTTTACAGCAACTTTTGTACGAAATTCAGGCTTAATTAATGCAAGTCAATTACAGTTAGCTTTACAGTTTGTAAACACGTTAACCTAAACGATGAGTAGTAAACCCTCTTACCATAGTATCGAATAAGTTAGCTGACAGCTTGCAGGGGTAACCGATGAAATTTTACATTGTAAAAAAAGATAATAGTGTTGCGGCAATTCCAGCTCAGACTAAGCAACTAAATGAATATCAAAAGCGGGGCTTTAAGTTTGTTGAAGTCGTTGCGGCTTGCGATAAAAACGACGCACTCGCTCGCTTTCCAAAACATAGTAAAAAACGTAAAAAGTGGCTTGTTTTATGCAGTAGTTTGTTGGTTATAAGCATAACTTTTAGCTTAATTTCGGCTATTTTTGTATTAATGGCTAAATAATGAATTCTTTAGTTGACCTTTATAGTCATTTGTATTTAAAATCGCCCACTTTTTTGATTTGAGGGGGTTAAAAGCATCGCTTTTCTCCTCAAAAGTGTTTCAACATACTAGTAAAATGCGGTGGGCATATGGATTTTTATATCCTAAAAAAACAACAAGAAGTAATTGCAATTCCAGCAGATGAACAAAGTTGTAAACAGTATTTAGATTCAGGTTATTTTTATATTGATAAAGTAGCTGCCTGTAACGAAACGAATGCGTTAAAAGTACTGCAGGCCAAACAAACCAAAGCTCTCAAAGTACCATTAGTGCTGGCATTGTTAGCTTTACCCATGGTGATCTTTGCTTGGTATAACCTAACAAGTTAAAGATTCAGCTTGTGCCCTTGCATCTTAATTTAGCTTGGGTATATTGACGCTCTTAACTGTTTTTTAAGAGCGTGACATGAAAGTCTTACATACCTCAGATTGGCATTTAGGCCAACAATTTTACGAACACAATCGCTGCCAAGAGCATCAGGTGTTTTTCAGTTGGCTCATAGACACGCTCATCACACAACAAATAGATCTGCTGTTAGTCGCTGGTGATATTTATCACACAGCTACCCCACCTGCTAGCAGTGAAAATCAACTCTACCAATTTATAAAAGATGCCAAAAAACACTGCCCTGCATTACAAATAGTGCTTATTGCCGGTAATCATGATTCTGCAAATCGCATAATGGCCGCCCAGCCGCTGCTTGCTCAGTTTGATACTCAGGTCGTAGGCCGTTTTGATGCGAATAGTCCAGCAGATGTGGTACTGCGTTTAAATAGCAACCCTGTAACAGCTCATATCGTTGCAATGCCATTTTTACGTGCCAGTGATGTTAGTTCACTTAGTCACACTGAAAACGGTCACGATTACGCTCAAGGCATAGCTAAGGCGTACCAGCTAAGTATTGAGCATGCGCTCATTGATAAGCCTGCAACAACGCCGCTAATAGTGATGGGGCACTTACATGCCAAGGGCGGCGATATCTCTAGTGATTCTGAGCGAAATTTGATAATTGGCGGAGAAGAATCAGTCACAGCAAACGTGTTTAGCAATCATGCTGATTACGTTGCCCTGGGCCACTTGCATAAAGCGCAAATAGTCGCAAAGTCCGAGACAATCCGCTATAGCGGTACACCAATGCCGATGTCGTTTTCAGAGCGCAACTATAAACACCAAGTATGTGTTGCTGAGTTTACAACCACCACTGATGATACGATTGCAGTGACTGTAAACCCCCTTTACATTCCTCGCCCAACAGAAGTGATTTTATTACCTGAAGGAGAGTGCGTACCTCTTGAACAATTATGCCAACAACTATCGAGCCTAGACCTAAGCCAATATAGCCAAGCTCCGTATGTAAGAGTAAAGCTTAGTGCAGGTGATACCGATACAACTTTTCGAGAGCAAATTGAAAAAGCACTAGAGAACAAAGAAGTGCGCTTTTGTGGCATAGAACGCGTTCGTCAGCAAAATAAAGAGCAGCGTTTAACTGTCTTTGAAGATTTAAGCCAAGTCGAGATGCTCAACCCGCAAATGTTATTAGAGCAAGCGTTTGCCAATAACAAAGACATGGCGGGGCAAGCTGTCCCGGATGAGCTAAAAACCCTTTTAAACGATGTAATAAGCGAACTTGCGGAGCAAGAACAACTATGAAAATAACCGCAGTACGCATCCATAACTTAGCCTCAATTGTTGACGCCGAAATCGACTTTACCAAAGCACCGTTAAGGGATGCTGGTTTATTTGCCATAACGGGCGACACCGGTGCAGGAAAAAGCACTTTTTTAGATGCGATTTGCTTAGCCCTTTATACCAAAACAGCTCGATTAAGAGGTGATAAAGGTAACTTAATAGATTTTAATGGCGACAGTATAAAGTTAAATGACCCACGTAACTTATTACGTAAGGGTAAATGGGAAGGTTTTGCCGAGGTCGATTTTTTAGGCCAAGATAAACAGCTCTATCGCGCGCGCTATACCATTCAAAGAACTCATAAAAAAATAACCGGCAAGTTAAAAGTAGCTGAGCACAGCCTCTATACTTTGCCAGACGAAACGCTAATAGCTGATAAAAGCAACACCATAAAAGAAGTCGAAAGTAAAATAGGGCTCAACTTTGAACAATTCTCGCGGGCGGTATTATTAGCGCAACATGAGTTTGCTGCATTTTTAAAGGCCACGGGTGATGAACGAGCCCAGCTTTTAGAATGCTTAACTGGCACAGATAAATTTAGCTTGATTGGTAAACGTATTTTTGAGCGCCATAAAGAACAGCTAAATAAACTCGAATTGCTCAAAGCCAGTTTAGCCAGTTATACCTTACTCACCGACGAAGAACTTGCCGCGAAAACTCAACTACTTGATGATTTAAAACAGCAAATTGAAGATACTACAAAAACCTTAGCTGGCATCGAGCAGGGTATAAACTGGTATAAGCAAGCCAATAGCTTAGAGCAAGCACTGAATCTAGCACAACAAAATCAACAACAAGCCAGTACAGCGCTTAAAGCCATTGCAACACAAAGTGAACAGGCTAAACAAGCGCAAAGTGCACTGGAAATTAAAGACAATCGCAATCGTTTTAAAAGCTTAACGGCGCAAAATAATGAACTAAATACCAAGGTAAATGATTTAAAGAGTATCGATCACGCGGCACTCATTACTGATCTTGCCAGCGCACTTGAAAAGCACAACGAGAGCTTGCAAACGGCGAAACAACAGCAAAAAAGCGCAGAACCAATCATTGCTAAAGCGCGTGAGCTCGACAATCAACTTGCGATGCAAACACAAACAATAACCAGCATTACAAGGCAAAATGAAAAAGAGCAAAAACAACTTACTCATTTACAGCAGCAATTTAAACAAAGCCAAGCAAGTCATCAACAAGCAAAAAAACATTCCGAGCAACACCAGCAATGGCTAACCCAGCATAGTCAACTTAAGCAACTAGCGAGTGATTGGAATTACTATCAGCATAGCTTTAATCAGTTTTTGCACGCTAAGCAGCAATTTGCAACAACGACTGAACAAAGTACACAGTTAGCAGCTGAGCTTATACGGCAAAACGAGCAGCTGGAAACACAAACTAAAAAACTGACGCTAAGCGAACAAACACTTTTAAGCGAACAACAAAAGCTTGATCAACTCAATAAGCAACACGGCCAATTTAATATTGAGCAATGTGATGCCAAACTTAAAAATATCGATTACTTAAAAGAGCAACGCGAGCGTTACAAACAGTTTAATCAAGAGCTAAAGCAAAGCACGCAACAACAAAGCGTTATTGCAAGCAAACTAAGTCAGGGCGAGCAAACACAAACAACGCTAACCCAGAACCTAGTAACACGAGAACAAACGCTTACACACAGTGAATACGCACTAAATCAAGCTCGCTTGCGTGCCAGCGAAAGTGTCGAACATTTACGTGCTCAACTTACGCCAAATGAACCTTGTGTGGTATGTGGAGCAACCGAACACCCATTCGCAGATCAGCAATTAACTAACTTAATCGCTGCTTTTGAAAATGACTATAAAACTGCAAAACAGCACTACGAAAATGCCCTAGCAGAGCTTCACTCGCATCAAACTCAGCATGCTGTGCTCGTTGCTGAACACACACAACACAGCCAAGCGGTACAGGCTGCACAGACTAAACAGCTTGAAATAAAACATACCATGCAAGCGGCCCGCACTGAACTTAATGACTTAACCTCAGAGCAATTGGAGGCCAGTTACATTGCGCTCAATGAACAAAAAACACAGTATTATGCAACACAAAAACAACAGCGCAACTTGCAAGAGCAGGTAAACCAACTGCAAAGTATCTTTAAAAATGAGCAGCAAGCTCAACAACAGTTACATACACGCCACCTTGAACTAAGCAATCAACAAAGCCAGCTCAATAGCAAGCTAAGTGAGCTAAGCACACAAATTAATGAGCTAACCGCGACCCTTAATTCACAATTTCAAGAGGCTCAATTTTGGCAACAACTGCAAAATAATACGCTTGATTTAACTGAGTTAAACCAGCAAGTTGAGCAATATCAGCACAACCAAGAGCAGCTTGAGCAAGCGCAAAAACAACTCGATAGCGCTGACCAACAGATGCAGCAGTTTACACCGCTGATCAGTGATGCGGAGCTGATCTTAAAAAACCTAAATGATGATTTAGCCAAAGCACAGCAACAACATAGCAGCTCGCAAAGTGAGCGCTTAGCGCTATTTAATAATGAACACATTAGTGCTGACGACTACCAAACGAAGCTAGCTGCTCAACAAGAGCAATGCCAAGCACAGCTTCAACACAGCCAAAAAGCGCACGATAACGCGATAAAGCAACGCGACGAGCACGCGATAACGCTGCAAGGCCTCGAGCAACGGCTACTTGAAAATGCGCAAGAACAAGCCGACCTCGATACTCGCTATAATCAATGGTTTGCTGAATTTAAAAGCCGCTACAGCGATACAAGCCACGAACAGGTCGCAATTTTACTAACACTAAGTAGCGATGAAATTAAAACGCATTTAAAGCAACATGAACAATTAGCGCAAGCTTTAATAGATGAAAATGCCGCGTTAAAGCAGCACAAACACGCTTACTTACAGCATCAAAACAGCAATAAACCTAAGCAAAGCCATGCTGAGCTTATTCAACAGTTAGCCAATTTAAACGATCAGCAAGCTGCGCAGCACAAAGCACAGCTTGCAACCAATACTGTACTTGAACAGCACAATCAAAACCGTCAGGCGCTGCAAGGCAAACAAACTGAATTGGCAACCTTGCAAAAACACGTCGAGCAATGGCATGTACTTAATAAAGTGTTGGGTGATGCAACGGGTAAAACCATGCGTAACTTAGCACAAACGCAAACGCTAAAAATATTATTACACTATGCAAACAGCCACTTACGAACGTTAAACAAACGCTATGAACTTACAGCTATTGAGCAAACCTTGGATATCGCCATTGTTGATAAGGACATGGCCGATGAGCAACGTTCAGTTAATACCTTATCCGGCGGCGAGTCGTTTTTAGTCTCGTTGGCACTTGCGCTGGGCCTTGCATCTTTGTCATCCAATAAAGTAAGTATTAACTCTTTGTTTATTGACGAAGGCTTTGGTACGTTAGACAGTGAAACATTAAGCATTGCCATGGATGCACTTGATTCATTACAAGCGCAGGGGCGCAAAGTGGGCGTGATCTCCCATGTATCTCAAATGACAGAACGGGTTGCTACCCAAGTTCATGTCGCCAAGAAACCTGGTGGCTATTCGACTGTTACAATTATTTAAGGAATAGTAATGCCAACATTTACACAAGACGAAGCAACGCAGTATGATTCTCGCATTCCTCGTTTAGTACCGGGGTATGAATTACTGCACAACAGTACCGCAGCGCAACTACAAGCAACGCTCGGCGATGAAGCACATATATTGGTAATAGGCGCCGGTACCGGTAAAGAAGTCGCCCTCCTTGCTGCCTTGCAGCCTAAATGGCATTTTACTGCACAAGATACCTCACAAGACATGCTCGATATCGCAAAGCAACGATTTGTTGAGCTTGGGATCAGTGAGCGGGTTACTTTACACTTAGGCTCGCCATCCGAACTTAAACAACAAGCGGATGCCGCATTATGCTTATTAGTGATGCACTTTGTGGCAGATAACGGCGATAAAAAAGCCATGTTGCAAGCAATTAGCACACAGCTAAAAGCACATGGGCAATTATATTTAGCCGATTTAATGCGTCCAGAAACACTTTTTGAGCGTGATGCCCAATTGATACTCAGCAAACAATTAGGCTTAACTGAAACAGGGGTAGAGCGCATGCAGCATAATTTTGAGCATGAGTTTTTCCCACTTGATAGAATTCGTCTTGCCGACTTACTCGATGAAACAGGCTTCAATAGTGGCAAGTTGTATTTTAAAACACTTGGCTTTAGTGGTTATGTGGCACAAAAACGCTAAACGTAAACTAATAATTTACCTTTCACAATGCTCTATTACTTCCTAGACATGCATTAAAGCATTTTTAAAACCGTTTACCCAACGCTGGTTAACGGTTTTAATATTGACACTTTATTTTTCAATATCTTACCCTAACCAAATAGATTCGTATTAGGTCTAATAAAACCACCATTACTTGGGATTGTGTATCATCCCACTAACAACAATGTACTGACACACTTAGAATCAATAATAATTTTTTCATGTGCTTTCAAGCCAAATATAAGCTTTTAACGGTTACCGTCTTATTTTTTTGTACCTATAAAGTTTGCAATAACAAAAAATAATGGTAGGCTGTAAGTTCATCTTTTACAGGACGTAACTAATGAAAAAATGGATTTTTATATTAATCTCCCTCAGTTTCAGCCCGCTATGTACTGCATCCGCTGTTTACTCCCCTTTGACACAACCGCAATTAGAACAACCTGACACAACACTATTAACTCGACTAGCTGATTTTTGTAATCGCAGAGAAAACATCACAACATCAACCGATAAAGACAGCTTCGCGAATATAATTGAATCACCAATAACAGCTGGTTTTTATCTACACTCATATAACAACACGGCAAAACAGACTGCATGGCGCAATTTTTATGAGTTGCCAGCGCGCTGTAAAACTAAAGAAAACGCCACCATTAATGCACTTTGGTGTACGGAGCATCAGCGAAAAAAACGCCAACAGTTTGAGTTACAATGGCAAACAGCGGGCAACTTACAACGTGCCGAAGTACAACCTAATGATCATGTCTATGAAATCATCCTACCCAGAAAAGGCATGCAATCGATTAGTTTAGCTACTCAAAACGTAAAGTCACTCCCCCAAACAAGCTTATTACAACATGCTTCTTCATTAATGGGGATTGTGTGTATTTGTTTGTTTATTACCGTTGTGATTTTATTTTTTAGTTGGCGACATGCTAAAAGGGTGAAGCGGTTCGTAATCTTAACTCATACAAATAAAGTAATTTATAGCAGCAAGTAACAGCCCAGAGCAGGCTGCTACTAAACGAAATAGTCTGAGCTTTGGAGAATAAACACCCCCCAGCGACAATTAATAAATTAATCGTCGGTTTTTAACTGTTTTGCACGCTCTTGTGCTGCAATTAATTTGGCTGATTTTGGCACTGTTTTTTTCGGGACAATCGTCGGCTTTTCTTTTGAATTTGGATCCCAAGTAGGGTCGAGTGATAAATTAGCAAATGGATTAGCTTTACTCTGATTTGGATCTGCTACAGATGCGCCAGATATATCATCTCTTTCATCTTGCTCTGATACACTATGCTGCTCTGCAGCTAATTCATCGTTTAATGCAGCAAGCGCCTGTGCTATTTCATCATCACTGTCAGTTACCGTTAAAGTATCAGCTTGTGGTTGAACATCTACGGTCGTTGATAGCTTAACTTCCCTCGTTTGCGAAAGGCCTGATGTGAGCACTTGGCCACTACTATTAACAGCATCCGAATGGACAATTTCATTTGCTACTTCATTCGTTGCGCAATGAATAACGTTTTCATCATCCATTTTAGGTAATTGCTCAGCTTCGCTATCGAGCTCTGTTGTGGTCGTTTGGTGTGGTTCTAAATTAGTATCAAGATCAGCTTCAACATTTATCGTCGCAGGCTTTATGACATTTTTAGGTTGTTGTGGCTTCTGACCTGGTAATGGCGCATCAGGATCAAACATACGCACTTCAGGCTCTTTAAAATCATGCTCATTTTTAAAAAGCCGCTGCGTTAACTCAACTTTTACGTTTACATCGTCTGCACTTATCACTTCAGTTTGTGGAGTTGCAATGACTACTTGCTCTGCTATAACCGCTTTTTTTGGCGCAACAGTGGATTCGCTTGCTATGGGCTCAGCCTTTGCGGGGGTTGGTTTTGATTCAGCGGCTTCTGTACTTGAAGCCTTATCAGTTGCAGGAATTAGCGGTGCAGTTTCAACTGCTGCTTTTTTGTTAGCGCGTAAGCGCAGCAGCAACATTGCAGCTAATAATAAAACTACTAACAACAATAAACTTGGCATTAATAACGAATCCGACTCAGTGCGCACTGGTTCTGGGGCTGTTACCTTTATCGTCGCAGGTTCGCTTATTATTACTGCTTCGGGTGTAGCATCAACTACATCATTGTTTTGCCCAAGCGGCTGTTCGACTGTGGTTTCTGCGCTGCTCTTTTGCTCAACTTCAATACTTTGGACATTCTCAACATTTTCAACAATTACAGACGCCTCCCTTTGAACTTCTGCTGGCTCATTTTTGGCTACTGACGAATTGCTGTCAAGGGGGTTTACAGTCGAGTTTTGCGTCTCTAATGTAGATTTTATTTTATTATCAACATGTGTTTTTGGTGCAACCACTACAGGTGCTGGTTGCGCTTGAGACGCTGCTGGAGGTGGGTTACTGCAGTTGTTTTTATAATCTTTTGCCGCATTTCGATAACTACGGCTACTTGTATTATCGCTGTATTGCTGCATTTGTTGTTTATACAAAATGCACATAGCTTCACTGTATTTAGCAAAGCTATTGAAACTAAAAGTAAATAAAATAAATAAGCAAAGTCGTAATACGTGAGCCATCATAAATCTATTAAACAAAATAACACAATAAACCCAGTTTAATAGTTGTGCGCAAATTTATCTAGCAGTGTGTTTTGCTAATCAATTACCATCAAGGTACGGTATTCATCGTAAGCAAATTGATCTGTCATGCCGCTGATATAATCTTGAATAAATCGACAGCGATAATAAAACTCATAAGCGAGTACATGATCAGGTTCTGCTTGCATCGCTTCAATGGCTTGTAAATAGCTATTTAAATGCTTTTTCGAAAGCTTTTTGAGTAACCGTGTTTCAATTAAGAAACGACCATCCCCTTTGATCACCCGTTTAAAGTCATCATGACTTAGCAGTAGTAGTGGCTTATAACAATCAAGTAATCCATTGATAATTCGATAGCCTTGTAATTCAAGTTTACCGACTTCCTTATGTGAAAACACATATTCAAACGCCACTTGTTTCAAAGTGGTGGTTATAGCGTGTAAATGACTGCGGTCTTCTAACAAGGCCTGATTAAAATCACCATGATAAACCGCTTCAATATTATCTATAAAACGTTTGGCCGCATAATTAACCAGAGGGTGGAGTAGAGTTACCCGTAAATAAATAAAAAACTCGCTATTAAAGTTATAAGGTTGCTGAGCGGCCTTATCGAGGGCATAGTTAACTGCTTTTTCAACCACGTGCTGATGTTCTGCATCGTCAATAGTAAGATTAGTTAACACTTTTTGATAATGCTGTTTGAGTTTATCGCATAATAACTCAACAGTGATGATGCCCTTTTCTACGGCATCTTCAATATCAGCTAAGCAATATGAAATATCATCCGCCGCTTCCATTATATAACTGGCGGGGTGGCGACATTGTGGCTCTATCAATAGCTCTTTTTGCAATCTTTCAACAAAGTTTTTTTCACTGTAGTAAAAGCCTACTTTTTTCATCAAATAATTTTTAGTTCGCGGTATATCTTCTTTCGCCATACTTGCCGGACGCGTGTATTTTAGAATACCAGCCGTTTGGCTATAGGTTAAATTAAGTGATAATAGTGAGTGTACAATACGGATACCTTGCGCATTACCTTCAAAGTTACAAATATCTTGTGCTAAATGTTTAAATATTAAGCCAATTCCCGTGTGTGGATCGGCGCAGCGCTGAGGGGTAAGCGTTGCTAAATTTGCGTTAAACCAGTGATTAATCGCAGCTTCACCAAAATGACCAAACGGTGGATTACCTATATCGTGCATCAAGCAGGCCATTTCAACCAGACTTTCTAGCGGCCTCTCTAATCCTGTTAGGCCATATTCAGCTTGTTGTTTGGCCGTTAAATTCGCAAAGATGCGTTGCACTATAAAACGCCCAACTTGTTGTACTTCGAGAGAGTGAGTTAACCGCGAGCGTACCGCAGCATTGCGCTCCAACGGAAACACTTGCGTTTTTTGTTGTAAGCGGCGAATTGCAGCACTATTGATGATACGGCCACGATCGCTTTCTAACGCCATCTGTAAATTAGGGGTTGAGCGCAGCTCACGCGCTGACGTTATTTTTTTGCTGAAATCGATCATAGACGCTCCTTTTATTGTCTACTTTTAATCTAACAGCTTGTTTACTAAATTAATATCCATGACTGCTGTTCGCACATAAATTTATCTATTAATAATTATCACGGTCATAAAATAGCGGTACACTGCATATTAAACATAAGCATATCGTAACGTATTTGTTTATCTTCTGATTACCAATAATGCCCAACAAAGGTAGTAATACAATGAAGCCTATTTTAAGTTTTCTGTTATTAGCATTGCTCATTTATAGCTCTTTTAGCCACGCTAAAGACGATAAAAACTCTGCAAGTAATACCGTAGTACTTGTTTCTCTTGATGGATTCCGCTGGGATTACATCGAAAAACACGGTGCTAAAAATTTAGCCGCAATAGCTAAATCGGGAGTTCGCGCAACTAAAATGCGCCCGGTATATCCGACTAAAACGTTTCCTAATCATATATCTATTATTACAGGTTTATTGCCAATTAATCATGGCGTAGTAGATAACCGCTTTTGCGATACACAAAGAAATGAATGCTATAGCATGGGAAAAGGGAAAGACGACAGCACATGGTTCAATGGCATTCCACTGTGGAATTTGGCGTCGATGCAGGGATTAAAATCAGCCGCTTATTTTTGGCCAGAATCGGATGCGCGATTTAATGGCATGCTGCCGGATTACTTTTACCATTATTCAAAACACAGTGATTATCAAAATCGTGTTGATCAAATTATTCAATGGCTAACATTGCCAGCAGCGCAGCGCCCGCAATTAGTTGTTAGTTATTTTTCACTGGTAGATAGTATGGGCCATGAATATGGGCCTGATGCTGAGCAAACCAAGCAAGCGGTAAAAGAAGTAGATGTATTAATGGGGCAATTACAGCAACGTCTTAATGAACTAGAGCAAAATGTTAACTTAGTGATTGTCTCCGATCATGGTATGAGTACCGTTGAGCCAAACCAAAGTATTGCTATCAGCAGCTTACCGAAAGACGACAAGTTTATGGTTAAAAATACCGGACCGAGAGTATTGATCTATGCTAATAAGGGCACTACAAAAGCTGAGATCACAGCATATAAACAACACTTAACGAAAGCAGCAAAAGGGCGCTATACCGTGCTAAGTGATGAACAACGTAAGCTTTATCACTATGCTAACAATGGCCGAACTGGTGATATTATTTTACAAACCACAGCACCAAGAAGTTTTGCTGATACCGGTAAAGTAAGCTATTTAGGTACCCATGGCTATGCGTATAGCGAAGATATGGCGGCAACCTTTATTGCCAATGGCCCAGCATTTAAAAATTCATTAGTAATCGATGAAGTAAATAATTTAGATATATATCCACTTATTGCCAAAGTACTGGGAATTAAAGTGCTCAATGCAATCGATGGCGATGGTGCAACACTTTGGCCTGCTTTAAACTAACTAAGCTGATCTTTGAGTAATAAATCTATCATAATTAGGTTTGGTTTAATTAAATAATAAAAAGAGCGCAAATGCGCTCAAAAGGGAAAAAACTATGTACTAAAAATAAACGCTATTTAAAGTTAGCAATACTGTCTTTAGTGGCATTTACTGTACGCCATGCAAACGACTCACCAGTTACACCATAGGGGATACCATTAACATCCCAGCTAGGGTTAGAAAAGTAATCGTATTGCGTGGCACTTCCAAACACATGAGGGTATGCCATAATACTGGCAAACTGATTTTGTACGCCATGGCCCATACCATCAACATAAACACCACCGGCGGTATCGCCTTGCTTACGAGAGTGCGCTAAGCCTTGATTGTGGCCCAATTCATGTACGAAGGTTGTTGCTCCACAATCTACCGCTGTAATGCTGTACATACTGTTACTTACTGAGCTATATAAATTGCCGTTACTGCCACTGCCAACCCACGCAATACCACACGAAATTAAGTTACTGCCAGCGCTTTGACCGGTGCCAAGTACCGCGACCATATCAGCACCCCAGCTATTGCGTAAGCCTTGAATATAGCTACTGTTAGTGACTGAATTTAACCAGCTACTTGAAGGTGTAATCGCATGATTTCCTAAGTTTTCGCTACCAACTAATCGAAGCGTAATATCAATACCATTTTGACTGTAAACCTGGTTACTAAAGGCAATATACTGGTTAATTTTAGTATTAATGTTTGCAGTGGCAGCCGCCGCTTGATCTGTATATAAAATCGCAATATCAATTGTCGCAGCGTGGCTAGTTGCTGTCATACCTAATGCACAAAATGCAGCTAAGGGAATTAGTCGTTTATTCATGTTAGTTCCTTTTTGGTTGTGTTTATTGCCTTATAAAAATTTATTTTGCTAAATTTCTATAAATTATTACCCGTAGGTTTTGGCGCAAATGGATCTTCACCATTACTTGGTTGAGGGGTTGGTTGTTTCGTTACTTGATGTTCCATATGATTTTTATAAAGATCTCGCTTTGCCGCAAGCCAACCATATTGACCTTTACTTTCAAATACATAATTACCGCTTGGTGCAGTTAATTGACCATATATAGCGTCTTCGCCAATAGTCATTACGGTGGTGTGAAATCGCCCATCAGCACCAAGCACTCGGCCAAAAATACTTTTATCACCATTGCTTGCTGCAATAATATTAGTCACCTCTGCACTAAAAGTTTCAGCAGTTTGTGGAATAGCTAGATCAAAATTATCACCTTGCTTGAGCTTTCTGAGCGCCACTAAATCGAACTCGATATAAGCTTCGTTATGTAAATCTGTAGGCAACAATCCTGAGGCTTTGAGAACTTGCTCTGCTTTCTCTGAGAGACGATTAATAGCATCAAATTCATCATACGTTTGATCTACTACAGCTGGCTGTGTAGCTGACACACTTGGCAACGATATATCAGCTGATACTTTAGCGGCTAGCTTCTTAGGCGCTATACCCGATAACTGAACGTCACTCGCAGCAACCGAATGGGTGACATTGCTTTCTTTGTAGATAACAAACTCATATAGCAAAAAAGCGCTGATCGGAACGACAATTATAAATGCAATAGCCCTTTTCATTTGTCTCTCTTTTAGATCTAAAAGTTAATATATTGTTATTTTTACATCAGAGTAAATTAAAGCGCAAGCATAAATTTGTTACCGAAAATAAAAACAGTCTTTTTAAATATTTATCATATTAATCTTATGGTTAATAATTTCATCAAACAAAACCTATTAAAAGCTAACTTTCACCCTCATAACACAACCTTTTAAGTTAACATTAACTTATCAATTATACCTTTTACAGTTACATACTTTATTGCAATAAAAAAACACCGACTATTGATTAACCAAAATGAGATCTGAAAAATAATATTATCGTGACGATAAAATTTATTTGTTTTACTGCACATCAGATGAACCTCATACTCCGCGTCTTTTGCCGCAGACTCTCATCATCATAAGTGACTGTGAACATCTATAACGTAGTGAGCCTATTTTTTCTGTGAGCTGCGGATCAATACTCAAGAGGAAATACCATGCGTGGCTGGATCATTTATAAAGACAGTGCTGGATTACTAAAACAAGAGACCTACGAAGTAGAGCGTTTACTGGCCGCAGCAAAAGAAGAAGGTATCGATTTACAAGTTTTCTCTCCCGATCAATTTGATTTAACTATCACCCGCGAAGATGGCAAAAGCATTCTAATTGACGGTGTAACCACAACTTTGCCTGACTTTGTTATTCCTCGCATGGGCGCCAGCACCACCTATTTTGCACTAGCAATTATTCGCCATCTCGAGCGACTAGGGGTGTACTGCGTTAATAGCTCACAATCAATTGAGACGGTAAAAGATAAACTGTTTGCACAGCAAATTTTAGCTGAGCGTAACTTACCTACACCAAATACTATGCTGGTAAAATTTCCAGTAAATATCGACTTAGTAGATAGGCAAATAGGCTTTCCAGTGGTGATTAAAACACTTTCAGGCTCGCAGGGCAGTGGCGTATTTTTATCAAAGTCAAAAAGCGAATTTGACGATTTAATGCAATTAATTGAAGCCGCCAACCCGCAAGCTAATATCATCTTGCAACAGTTTGTTAAATCTAGCCACGGTCGTGATTTGCGAGTACTCACTATTGGTGGCCGTGCTGTCGCATGTATGGAGCGAAACTCTGGCGGTAAAAACTTTAAAGCGAACGTGAGTGCAGGTGGCACTGGTAAACCGCACCCAATTACTCCAGAGATTGAATGGTTAGCTACACAAACAGCTAATGTACTCAATTTAGACGTTGCTGGTATTGATTTATTATTTGATGATAATCACTTTAAAATTTGCGAAGCAAATTCAAGCCCTGGATTTGAAGGCTTAGAAGCTGCACTGGGGATCAATGTGGCTCGTGAAATCTTGCATTTTATTCGCATTCGCTTGGGTATTTTTGACCGCCCAGAGAATTTAAGCTTAGCCTTGGATGAAGACAGTAAAGCAGCGATGGAACAGCCAACTCCAAGCCCCAAATTAAGCGCTGTAGTACAGTAAAATTTTAGTCGTAAATAACGACTATTGCTTTGTATACTAAGCTGTCATTGGTGACGTGTGAAAACTGTTACACCGTCGCCATTACAAATCTAACACTTTATCACTACCTCAGAACATCAATACTTTCTCCAACCAGTAAGACCTTAGTCATAAGTAACCTTGAAAGATAAACACGCCCTAGCATCAAAGTAATATTTGTGTATAAATAGAACGATTGAATTCAACGATTTAGGAACCACATGCAACTATCAAATCAACTATTAAACCGTTTAACTGCGGGCTTAGTTGCGGTGATCATCGGTTTTACCAGCTCTATCGCACTTATTTACCAAGTCGTTATTGTGCTAGGTGGCACAGCGGAGCTCGTTGCAAGTTGGGTACTTATGTTAGGTCTTGCGATGGGTGTCACTTCAATTGGCTTATCGTACTACTATAAAATCCCAATTTTAATTGCCTGGTCAACAACCGGTGCCGCTTTACTCATTACCAGTGCCCAAGGTTATAGTTTAAATCAAGCTGTAGGCGCATTTATGTTCAGTGCTTTACTGGTATTTATTTCAGGGATCACTGGCTGGTTTGAAAAAATAATGCAACGTATCCCGAGTCAAATTGCCTGTGCAATGCTTGGCGGTGTTTTAGTGACTTTTGGCATAGATGTATTTAACTTTATGGGTGAAAAACCATTGCTAATTGGTGCGATGGTGCTGGTTTATTTAGTCTGTAAGCGTTTAATGCCACGTTTTTCAATGCTTATAGTACTGATTGCCGGGTTTGTAATGGCAGGCGTTACAGGACAAATAGATACCAGCAGTTGGCAATGGAAAATGAGCGAGTTTGCGTTTATCGCTCCTGAATTTAATTTACAAGCGATGATCAGCGTAGGTATTCCGCTTTATATCGTCACTATGACTTCACAAAACTTGCCAGGCATTGCAGTGTTAAAAGCACATAATTACCCAGCCCCCATCTCTGCAGCGCTCAATGTCACTGGTTTTAGTAATATCCTTATTGCCCCCTTTGGTGGTTACGCCATTAATTTAGCAGCTATTACTGCGGCAATTTGCATGAGTGAAGATGCCGACAGCGACCCTAAAAAGCGTTACTGGGCAAGTATCGCGGGCGGTGGCTTTTATATCCTGATGGCGATTGGAGCAGCGACTCTAGTGGGTTTAGTGGCAAGTTTGCCACAAGCACTTATTTTAGCCTTGGCGGGGATTGCTTTATTCACCACCATTGCCTCGAGCTTACAGCAAGCTTTGTCTGATAGTTACTACACTGAAGCGGCAATGATCACTTTTTTGGTCACCGCCTCTGATCTTACTTTATTTTCTATTGGCTCGGCATTTTGGGGGATATTGTTAGGCGCGCTGACTTTATGGTTGATCCCGCGAAAATAACACTCGCAATAAATCAGCTTAACGCATCGTTGAGTAGCGATTGTGTTAATTAGTGGTTTATAAACTCACGCCTAAAGTGATCATTATTTAAACACTGTTAGTATAACAAAGTAATAACCGCCCTAGTGCATAAGGAACTGACTAAGGCGGTTATTATATTAGTCGAAAGTATGATGACGGGTGACACTAAACCGGTTAAGAATATGATGCATAATATACACCGCACATAAACTCACGATTATCGCAACCGATACAGACGAAAACCGATAAAGCGCACTGTAAACCAAGTCTTGCCCAGGTCCGAGAGACTGACCAAATAAAATTCCAAATGTGGTAATAACCCCAAATCCAACACCAGGGATACCGCCACCTAAAATATGATAACGGCTAAATATAAAGGTTAAAACCCACAAGATCAGCGCCGGAAAAATCAGAATATCGGTGTGATTATACAAAAACAGCTGCGATACTAACGCTAAATTACAACCAATTAATGTGCCAATTGCTCGTTGCCAACCAGCCATGCCAGCGGCTTTCCAGCACAATGGAAACAAAATTAAGATCGATGCCGCTTGTGCTGAAATTGAATCTTGTAAATCAAATACCTGAAAAATCACAAACGACAGTGTAGCAACCGTAGCGCACAACAGTACTTCGTGGCGAATACTCTCTTTTGCTTTTGTTGGCATCACCCGACCTTGGCGTGGTGCAACATCAGGAAATACAAAGTGCATTAATACCGCCGCTAACACGGTCACTACGACTGCTAAACCATTGCTGATGATCAACGGATAAATACTTGTGCCATTACCAACATAACTAGAAAAGTGCAGTTGAATAGATAAACTAACGACACTTAAAGCACCAAACAAAAAGTTAGCACCGCAGCTCATTTGATAAAACAAAAATGCAAACGCTAAAAAGCACAGCAAGGTCATCGCCACTGGTAAATGAGAAAATAACCCCTGTACTATTAATACAAATAACCCACTAAATGCCGCGCTGGCAAAAAACTGACGAATGATATGTGCATTTAAAATCGGCACTAATCCTAATATCAACATAGGATAAACGGTGAAGAAAATACCATTTGGCCAATTCATCAATTTACATAAACTAAATCCCAACGCGCTGCCGCCAGCGATACGCAACGCTTGCCGAAGGCCATTCTGGTCTAGTTTTACAGGGACTGATGCAGACATAATAAAGCCTTATTAGTAAATGTAATGCAGTAAACTGATAAAGCGAATTTGCATGACACCAAACCATTGCCCAATTACTGACTCAGGCAGTAGCTGCACTGTTGCACGAGCACCACTAGGTAGTTTACTTAATAGCTGTGCTTGCTCTAAATCAATGTGAATACGTTGGCGCTGCGCATCACGAACCCAGCGATTACTGCTTTCAGTACTGCTTAATAAGCCATTAGCATTGAGCTGCCCATTACTTACGCCAGCTTCAAAAGAATTCACTGTAGCAGCAAATACTTGGCCTGGCAGAGCATCAAACGTTACTTTTGCTTTGCTGCCCACTTTAATATTAACTAACGACTTTTCACGAAAATCAGCCACTAAATCAGCTTTATTGGCCACAACAGCTAACATCGGTTGACCTTTATTAGCAAATGTTCCGGTGCTTACTTGCAAGTTTGCGACTTTACCATCAGCATCAGCAGTCACTATGCTGTATGATAAATTGAGTTTCGCTTGTGCCAGTTGGTTTTGCGCATGGCGTAATGCTAGGTTGTCTTCGCCTAATTGCCCTCGTGCCAGTTTTGCCTCGGTTAACTGTGCTTCAATAGCTGCGACATTCGCTTTACTTGATTGATAATTAGCGCTAATTGTTTCGTACTCTTGCTCCGAGATAGACCGTTTTTTCAATAACGATTCACTGCGATCAAATAACAACTGTTGCTCATGCAGCTTGGCATTTCCAGCGGCTAGCTGAGCCTGTATCGCTTTAACACTGCTGTCTAAGCGCTGGTTTTGCAACTGCGCATCAGCATAAGCCAGTTGTGCTTGCTCTAGTGCTAATTTAAAAGGAGCTGCTTCTATTAAAAATAGCGCTTCACCCGTTTTAATCGCTTGATTATTATTCACCAATACTTGGTTCACGCGGCCACTCACTTGTGGCGTTACTTGCACTACAGGGTGATATACGCGCGCTTGCGGAGTAACCGGTAAAAACATATCGGCAACGACAAAGTAAGCGAACAATAAAATAAACCCAACTAATGATATTTTTACATAGCGGGCAAATTTTTGATCCGGTGTCATGAATTATTTCTCTCCAGAAAAGTGGCTAATACAACGTCGAGCATTGGCTTCCATTTGCACTAAACCATAGGCCATAGTATCAAGCTGCTGCGTTGTAAGTTCTGCATAAAGTTGTGTTTTAACCTCAGCCATAATATCTCTGAGCGCATCTAATAATAGTAATCCTTGCTCAGTAAAATAGATTTTACGACTACGTTTATCATCGCTATCAATGCGACGAACAATAATCGCTTGTTGCTCTAACTGTTTAATTGTTCGCGTTAGCGAAGGCATTTCAATCCCCAAACTGCTAGCCAGTTCTTGTTGTGTAACACCTTGTTTTAAATGATGGATATGGATCATCGCAGTCCAACGAGATTGTGTTAACCCTAAAGGCTCAACAGCGAGAGTAACGGCATTGCGACAGAGTCGGAAAACGCGCCCCATGCTACCGCATAAACTTAAATCTAAAGTTTCATGAAAAGGAGGTGATGAAATCATAATAGTACCTAGTTACTTAGCATGCTAACTAGTTTAACATTACTTAGCATGCTAAGTAAATATTGAAACGCTCTAAAAAAATAATGGCAAAGAGGGCTTTAAAAACGATTTAATATCACTGTGTTGAGCAAATTAGCGAATAATCCAATGGGGGAGGAATTGTGAACCAAGTAACATTATAAGGAGGCTATTTTATTAATTTTTTCATCGTTACCTCTTCTTAAGGCTGAACGGCTAATAACTGAGTTATTTCTTGCTCATATTGCGCTTTTTTACTGTTCTTAAAGCCAATATGGCGATATTTTATTTTGCCATCACGGCCATACACATAACTACTTGGCATACCGAGTAAATCGAATTGTTTGCCTATTAGTGCATCAGGATCATAAATAATGGGAAAATCAGCAGGAGTGTGTGCTAAAAAATCAACCGCATCTTGATGCTCAACATCTAAGTTAACTGCCAACACCGTAAAGCCTTGCGATTGGTATTTTGTTTGCATTTCATTAAGCCAAGGAAAAGACTTACGACAAGGTGTACACCACGAAGCCCAAAAATCTAAAAATACCACTTGGCCTTTAAGCTCTGCTAACTTATCGGTTAGTTGTTGCTGACTGGAGATAACTGGCACAACGGTTTCTTTACTTAACACTGGCGCACTCGCCATAGCAGTAAAAAGTGCCGTCACAAGCATAAACCGTGATACAGACCGAGAAATAATCACCACTTTTTAAGCCCCTAAAAATACCTAGAAAAATAATTAGTTTAACAATAGCAGGCAATTCTTAAGAAATACTTAAGACAAGCCTAACTATAACTTTCGCTCAAAGCACACTATCTATCAGTGCAGCAGCAGGAACCTTAAACTAATCTATGAGGGAAGACTCGATTAGAAATTTAATCGGGTATTAACTTAAAAAGGGGGAATTAGCAGTTAGCTTTGATGGCCAGCAAGCTGGCCTAAGTGTAGTAACAAATGGCCGTAAACTTTAGAAATTGAGTAAGTTTGCGGGTGAGTACTGATCAGTGAGTACTTTTGTATCGCTAGGCCAGTCTTTATTATCTTTGGTCGAAATCATCCCTTCGCTCACCGCTTTGATATCAACGCGATAGGGGGCTAATAACGGGGTTAGCTTTTCTATTCGCTGTGCTAGCTGCACAGGACTTGGAAATTTATTAAAGCCAGCTAAAATAATTCGATTACTATTTTTCTCAGTGCTCACATTAATAAAGTCACCAAATACCGCTTCATAAGTGGCAGATTCATGCTCATAAAGTTTGCTTGATGAAAAGGTATTTGCCGCTACTACGCCACCATCAGCCAGTACACTTTTCACTTCCGCAAAAAACTCTTTAGTAAGTAAATGCTCAGGGATGTAATCACCATTAAATGCATCAAGAATAATCCAGTCATACTTGGCTTGTTGGATTGCTGCGCGTTTAATAAAAATACGCCCATCTTGTACTTTCGAAGTAACTTTATCGTTCTCTTTAAAAGCAAAATAATCACGCGCCACTTTTATAACTGCGGGATCAATTTCAACATTTTCAATCATTGCGTCAGGATATAGCTCGCTGATCACATTTGATAAGGTGCCGCCGCCAAGCCCGATAATGAGTACATTTTTTGGATTGTCTATCAGTAGTAAACTAGCAAAAGTGAGTTTGGTATAATTAAACACTAGCTTTTGTGGGTTGCTTTTATATATGCAACTTTGACTGCTTTTACGGGCTTTTTCGTCAAACTTTAAACAGCGTAAATCGCCGGTCTCTTCAACTAAAATATTACGATAAAGCGACCGCTCTTGATGGATCACCTTAGCTTGGCTGCTAAACCCAATTAACAGTAAGCTCACGAGCAAATACTTAAACATTGTGTTTCTCCTTGTTAGCTAATTGATTTACGCCAATTGCCAATAAACCTAATAGCCCTAATGTCGTCGAGAAACCCAAAATAATGGTATTCACATCAAACGCTAGCACCATGTAAAACGAGGTAATAATAGTCCCTAAGGCACTGCCTAAGGTGCTGACAAAATACAAGCCGCCAGCGACTTGGCCACTGTGCTCGCTATCGGTCACTAATAAACGCACAGAGTAAGGCGAAATCATGCCTAAAATAATAGTAGGGACAAAAAACAACGCTGTAGAGGCCAATAACGAGCCATAACGGCTGTCTTCTATGTGAGAAAAAATATACGCCATAATTGGCTGGGCAAATAATGCAATGGGCAGCACCATAATACTGGCAACTAAAAATATTAAACCGTATTTGGTTAACGAAGGCTGGCGAATTGAAAGCTTTCCTCCCAATAAATAGCCAAACGATAAGCTGAGCATAAACACAGTAATAATACTGCCCCAAATATGCACACTACTACCAAAAAAAGGCGCTAAAATTCGCCCGCCAAGTAGTTCTATTCCCATAATACTAAAGCCGCTACTAAAGGCTAAAAAATAAATTAAAGCATTGGTTTTTAAAGTCATGTAATTATCATTTTGTAACTTATTTGAAGCACTATACTAACGTGATGTAAACATAGCCGCCAGTGTAATAATTAATCGAGTCAACATAACTCAAAGCTACTTTTATAAACCAAGACAGTCTCACTTTAGTTATGGGGCAACATAAAGTCAGCCATCAGAGAATAGGGATTAATTTCACTAGCCTGCAAAAGTATTAATGCGCAAATATGATGCATATTATTTAGTAACTGTTAACCCCCTTTACAGCCTTTATTAACTTTAAAATCACGACTCTTCTATATCATCTAGGCAAAGGCTCAATGAATAAGTAAAAAAGCAGTAAGGTTAAAACGCTGCACTTATGCGCAGCGTTGATTACCTTTTAAAACTGATAACTTACGCGGGCAGAAAAGTTACGCCCGGGCTGAGTATATTGGCTAAAATCAGCCCCCTGAGATTGCCCTGCAATCAGTTCAAAGGGTACATATTTTTTATCTAGCAGGTTAATTACGCCCACATTTAGCTGCCATGTTTGCCATTCATAACTTGCGTATAAATCCACAATACCGTAACCATATCCTTGCGTTGTTTTATCACCACTTGCATCTCGCACTACATCAGACTGTGATTTAGCAAAGCGCCATGCTGCGGTCCAATCAATATCGCCAAGTGCTGTTGTTAACTGTATTGAACCGTTAAATGGACTGATACTGGTTAACGGCTCGTCTGTTTCTTTGTTTTCGCCTTCAACATATGCAACATTTGCCTCAACTAAAACATTATCGCTTACATGCATCAACAAGCTCGCTTCAACTCCGCTGATCTGTGTTTCACTAATATTTTGGTATTGGTAAAAAGTTTTATTTACATTCGGTATGAACGTTGGCTCAACACCTGCAATTGCAACATCAATAAAGTCATCATAAGCGGCGTAAAATGCGCTTAAAGTAACGTTGATATCATTACCAGAAAAGCGCATGCCAAGCTCATATGAGTCGCTGCTTTCGGGTGCTAAATCTGCGTTTGGTAATATTTGATAAAATGGTTCAACACCATGGCTTTGATACGCTTGATCATGCGGGGGAATTTTAAAACCACGTACATATTGCCCATACCAAGATAAATTATCATTAACTTGATAAATCATCCCAAGTTTTGGTGAAAACGCAGATTCGGTAATGTCATCAAGCTCAGCATCGCTATAAAGCTCATCATCTTTAGCTGCTAATGAATAATAATCAAAGCGTACACCTGCAATCAAAGACCACGCGCTATTTGCAAATTTAATATTGTCTTGCATAAAAACGCCCACTAAAGAGGTATCAGCGCCAGGAAAAGCTTTTTGTTTTTGATCTGTAAAATCGACTGTTCCATCAGCCAATAAGCGTGTTTTATAACGTGGACGTGTTGTATCGTATATATCTACGTCAGCACCATAAACAAAGTTGTGGGTCGCATCTTGTAAGGTTATTTTTTTATTAAATACAGCCCTTAACCCTAAAATATCTTGTTCAAAGCCATAGTTGTTGTAATCGGTATGCGCTGCTGTAGCACTAATTTGATCACTTTGCTGCTCATAACGACTAAACGATACTTGCCAATGCCATTGATCAAACGCTGCTGTGGCCGCTTTTGAGTCGTAATCCAGTGCTAGCGACCAATTAGTATTTTCGTCTTTAGTTTCTTGGCTCGCTTTGGTGATTACTTGTTCAGTAGTTTGATTAAAATAATCTAAGGTGTATTTTAACGTGCGCTTTTCATCAAGTTGCTGCTCTAGTTTAACCAATAACGAATCTGATTTAGCATCATAACCAGGTAGGTTTTCAGTAAAGTTTTGTACTTCTTCGTTATCTCGGTGGCTATAAACGGCACTAACACCTAAATCTCCCAAATTTTTAGCCGCAGTAATATCTACCGACATTTGATTACTCTGACCTTGATATCCAAGCGCCACTTGAGCAAAACTATTTTCGTTTAATAAATAATCGCTCGGATCTTTAGTGGTGATAAACACAATACCACCCAGTGCATCTGAACCATACAATGAAGACGCGGCTCCCTTGGCGACTTCAACTTGCTTTATCCCAGCGACATCAAAATAGCTACGACCAACCAAATAGCCATCTCCGCCAGCATAACCATCGTTAGTTCGACGGCCATCTTTAATAAACACCACGCGGTTACCACCGACTCCTCTAATTGAAAGCGTTTGAGCCGCAGAACCACTGCCCGTGCTTGATATACTGGGGTCATAACGAAACATTGTTTGTAAATCAACAGCCAATTTACGTTCTATGTCTTGCCCTGTAATCACAGTTACAGAGCCTGTTACGTCTTCAAGTTTTTGTTCAAACCGAGAACCGCTGACAACAATATGCTCACCAATTATCTCCTCGGCAATGGCAGAGCCCGAACCAAGTAGTAACGTTGCTAAAGCAGTAAGTTGAAAAGAAGGAAAATTCACATTAACTCCAAATGATAATTGTTGTTATTTAGTAGGAAAGGGATGTTACAACTAACTAAAAACAAGATCAATTATTTATGATAATCATTTTCATTTGCATTTAGTTGAGTATAATAATCGAAAATAATAATTGGAGTTTTTTATGAGATACCTTTTTATATTGATTTTATTGACTGTTCACCCCCTAAGCGCGCAGGAGCGTATAGTGAGTGCTGGCGGTACATTAACTGAAATTATTTTTGCCTTAGATAAGCAAAATACCCTTGTCGCGGTGGATCAATCGAGCCTATATCCAAAACAAGCGACACAGCTCGATCAAATTGGTTATTACCGTGATTTAGCCGCAGAAGGTGTACTTTCGGTGCGCCCAACTAAACTCTTAGCACTTGAAGGAGCAGGACGAGCACAAGCGCTTGCACAAATAGAAGCCACTGGTGTAGAGCTTATCCACTATAAAAAACCCAACTCAATTAATGACTTACTAAATCTTGTTAAACGCCTTGGTAAAGACTTAAATGCGAACGACAAAGCCCAAGTGCTCGTAGCCCAAATAAAAAATTCATTGCCTCCAAAAGCGAGCAACGAAACACACAGCGCTTTATTTTTACTCTCAGCTAATGAGCGCGGGCTTGTTGCTGCGGGCACTGACACGGTTGCTGACTTATTACTTGATTATGCTGGAGTCACTAATTTAGGCGCTACGCACAAAGGTTTTAAAGTAATAAATAACGAAGTACTTGCCGTAAAACAGCCCGATTTTTTAATCGCACCAGCTCATGTTGTTTATAGCCTTGGCGGTAAAGAGGCTTTTTGTAATCAACCAACACTGCGCTTATTAACAGCTGCAAAGCAGTGCCGATTATTGGTGATGGATAGCCTGCTATCACTGGGAATGTCGCCGCGCATAGCCACGGGTATTAAAGAATTAAGCGACTATAAAGCGACCTTATGAACACATTAACTTTGAGCCGTTTTAAGCCTGTTTCTATAACTGCAAACCAAAAGTGGATGCTGCTAATTACTGTGTGTATTTTTGCTCTAGCACTACTGAGCATCGGATATGGCCCCGCAGGCTGGGATTGGCGTTTAGCCATCGCATGGATTGCCCCAGAGTATTTTAATCAATTTGATGCGCTGCAAATCAATGTGGTCACGCAAATACGTCTACCTCGATTTGTACTAGCTGTATTGGTTGGCTTAGTGCTTGCCCAAACTGGCGCTGCAACGCAAGCTTTGTGTCGTAATCCTTTGGCTGATCCATCAATTATTGGTATTAGCACAGGCGCAGCCATGGTCGCGGTCGCCTTTATAGCATTTAGCGCCCAGTTTAATTTTAATGCTCAATACTATTTACCTTATGCCGCATTTTTAGGGGCATTGTTAGTGACCTCTTTAGTGTATTTAATTGCTAAGCAGCATAGGCAGGTCAATATAACCACACTAATTTTAGTGGGGGTTGCGATCAATTCTTTATCCTTTGCTGTTATTGGCTTATTAAGCTATTTCGCTGACGATAGTGCGCTTAGATTAATTAACTACTGGACGATGGGCTCATTAGGTGGTGCCAATTGGGATGCCATAACTCAAGCAACACCATTATTGCTACTGAGTATTCTTGGTCTGTGGCGACTCAAAGAACCGATGAACTTACTATTGATTGGCGAGTCTCAAGCACAGTATTTAGGTGTCAACACAGACAAGCTTAAACTGTATGTAATTATACTCGTGGCATTAGGTGTTGGTGCCGTTGTAGCACTTACTGGCTTGATAGGTTTTGTTGGCTTAGTTGTGCCACACATTGCCCGTTTAATGGTTGGCCCGCATTTACGTAAAATGTTACCGCTGTGCATGTTATTAGGCGTTGTTGTGCTGCTGCTTTCTGACTGGTTAGCACGTTTAGTTGTTATGCCTGCAGAGTTACCCATTGGTATTATTACCGCGCTACTTGGCGCACCTTTGTTTATTTATCTGATCATTAAAACTAAGCGAGGGTAATGATGATTACTTTTAATAACCTAACTGTTGGTTTTGGCAATCACAGTGTTTTAAAAAACATAAGTGGGCACATTGCAAAAGCTCAACTAGTAGCACTGATAGGCGAAAATGGCGCAGGAAAATCAACACTGCTGCATGCTTTAGCCGGGCATTATGACTTTAAAGGCGAAGTACGGTTTAATAATTATCCTCTGAGTACATTGTCTCAAGCACACTTAGCCACTCAACGAGCAGTAATGATGCAAAGCAATCTTGTTGGCTTTGATTTTAGTGTATTTGAGCTCATTGCAATGGGACGCTACCCCTATGCCGAGTCTCTTAAAATGCAAGCTGAAAAAGTCCACAAGTATGCCGCACTCATGGACTTAACCCAGTACTTATCCCGCCGTGTCAGTAAGCTTTCAGGCGGTGAGCAACAGCGCGTTCATATGGCGCGTACTTTGGCTCAATTAGATGCTTTTTCTACTCATACCAAGCCTAAATTGATGCTGCTTGATGAACCTACATCAGCACTAGATATGCGCCATCAACATGCTCTATTGAGTTGTGTTAAAGCATTTGTAGAGCAGGGCAACAGTGCCATTATAGCCATTCACGATTTAAATTTGGCCAGCCTTTACGCAACCGACGCTATTTTATTACACGATCAAAAAATACTCGATAGCGGGCCAATAAACACAGTACTTACAGAATCTAATTTACAACAAATGTACGCCATGAAACTGCATGTTAATTCTCATCCATATAACAATGCACCCATGGTTTTTTCTCAACGTCAGGAGTTTTCATGAGAGAGCAAGCATTAAGCGATGCACAAAAGCTGGTTTTTAAAACCCATGCTGGTGTTATGTCGACTATTTCTTACAACTTAAGAGGTTATCCGTTTGGTTCGGTAACCCCTTATATGTGTGATGAGCAAGGCCGCATCTACTTTTTTATTAGCGATATAGCCCAACACACTAAAAACTTAAAGCACGATTCTCGAATGAGCTTAACTATTTTTGATGCCGCTGACCGTGGCGACCAAAACGAGCATGGCCGAGTCACATTGGTGGGCGATGGTTGTGAAGTTGCAGGCCCTCAGGCCGAAATACTGCTTAACAAATACATAGCGTTATACCCAGAAGCTGACAGTTATCGGAACGCCCACGACTTTAAATTATGGCAATTAGATGTTGTGCGAGTTCGCTTTATTGGCGGCTTTGGGAAAATATTTTGGCTTGAAAAAGATGAGTGGCAAAGCGCTGCTAAAAGCTGGGACGAAGATCAAGAACAAAGCATGATCACCCACATGAATGAAGATCATCAAAATGCAATGGCGCTAATATTAGCTCAGCATTATTGCGTATCAGATAATGCACCGGTTATGAGTGGCATACTGCCACAGGGGTTTTATATTCAAAGCCAACAACGTAATTATTTTATTAGCTTTGAAAACGTGTGCGAGACACCACAAGCAGTGCGAAAAGCGCTTGTTGCCTTAACCACAAATGCTCGCAATAGCATAGAAGAGCCAGCATAAGAAAACAAATGAATCACATGTGTGGTTATAACGCTTAGCACTACTAACCCAGTAGTGCATTTTCGGTATCAGAGGCCGCAGTAACTAAGCTGCGGCTGTTACAATTTAACACTGATGCCAATTAATTTAGTATGCACCTGCGCTGTAAATAAGCTCATAACTGTGGCTGTAAATCTCGAGAATGTTACCAAACGGGTCTTCCATGTAGATCATGCGATACGGTTTTTCACCTGGATAGTAGTAACGGGGTGCTTCCATACGCTTTTTACCGCCAGCTTCAACAATACGCTCAGCAAGGCCTTCTACATCTGGATCTTGAACACAAAAATGAAATATACCGGTTTTCCAGTATTCAAAGTTGTCAGCTGGGTTTTCTTGATTTTTAAACTCAAAAATTTCTACACCAATACGATCACCTGTTGAAAGGTGCGCTATTTTAAATTTTTCCCATTGTTCACCAAATACTTCAGTACACATTTCGCCTATTGGGCTTTTGTCTTCGGTAATTAAAGTCGGCTCCATAATGGTGTACCAACCCATTACTTTGGTGTAAAACTCAACGGCTTTTTCAACATCGGGGACCGAAATTCCAATGTGCGAAAAACTACGTGGATAGGTATGACTCATAATAATGCTCCTGTTTAACTATGCTTAGTTGATGGAGTTAGTTTACGAACCGACCTGTATTAAGTAAAATTATCATTAATCATCATTTTGAGTACGTTTTATAATGATAAATCCTACATGGTTACATACCTTTTGCACCTTAGTGGAAGTAAATCACTTTACCCAAACTGCAGAACGCCTTTATATGACCCAGTCAGGCGTAAGCCAACACATTAAAAAGTTAGAGCAGCAGGTTAATTGCGCATTGCTTGAACGCCATGGCAAGCAGTTTACCCTTACCGCACAAGGGCAAGGCTTATATCAAAAAGGAAGTCAGTTACTAAAAGAGTGGCAGTTTTTAGAGCAACAACTGCATGACGACTCACCCTACAGTGGCAATATAAAGATTCAATCACCAGGCAGTTGCGGGCTTAAGTTTTATAATCAATTACTTGATTTACAAGGGCAACATAAAGCACTCACTATTGATTATCGCTTTGCCCCAAACGAAAGCGTGGAACAGGCCGTTGCTAATCACAATGCTGATATTGGTTTTTTAACTCAAGCCCCAACACTCAGCGAGGTTACCAGCCATAAAATCGGCCAAGATGCACTATTATTAATTACACCAATCGATTACCAAACTCCAAGCTGGCAAAACTTATGCGAACTTGGCTTCATTGCTCACCCTGATGCAAAGCATCATGCGCAATTATTATTAAGCGAAAACTACGCGGAATTTGAACACCTTGAGCAAATAAAGCGCTCTGGTTTTTCAAACCAAATTAATTTAATTCTTGAACCTGTCAGCCTTGGTCTAGGTTTTACTGTGCTACCAGCACATGCTGTGAGTGCATTTAGTAAACCACAGTTGATTAACGTCCATCCATTACAGCACCCGATCAGCGAATCTATTTATGTGTGTTATCACCGTAATCGGCCTTTGGCAAAACGAATGAGTAAAGTGATCGAGGTGATCAAAGCTGGGCTGTAACTGTTTTCAAAAAAGTGAAGTCGTTGCAACAAAAGGTTTAATCACCAACAAAAAATAAACCTTTTTTATAGCGTATTTATTAAATACTTCATGCTTTTTCTGTTAAGTTAATACTGAGTATTAATGCTAAAGGATAGTCTCAATGGAAGTAAAACAGCTAGCAAGTAAGACCTTAACCGGCTTAAAAGTAAGAACATGCAATGCCAATGAAATGAATACTGGCACAGCAAAGATAGCTGAGCTTTGGCAAAAATTTGGCGAAAAATATACCTCAAAACTCACAAAAGACAGTAAAGTCTTTGGTGTTTACACTAACTACGAGAGCGATGTGACCGGTGATTTTGATGTCATTGCCTGTAGCGATGAGCAATCAATTAACCTTCGTGATTCAGTAACAGTTACAACGCACGCAGGGAGTTATTTAGTCTTTAGTGGCGAAGGCGAAATGCCCGACGCTATAATTGATTTATGGGGTGAAATTTGGCAATACTTTAGCTCAGATGATTGTCGTTACACTCGTACTTATACCAGCGACTATGAATATTATAAAACCGCAACTGAAGTAGAAATAGCGATCGCAATTGCTGAATAAATAAGGAGTCTGTCGCTGTTCAAATGAGCGCTGAGTTCCTTTTTTTCGTGGGGGGGAGTGTGGGATTTCGCACTTCCCCAATTAAAAATAAGTCTACACTCCATACCTAGATCACTTTAACAAAGCGAATGCAGAGACGGTAAGCATGGCTACGACTGTTCTTATTTAATCAATATATGTTCACAAAATTAACTTGGCTTTAAAAAGAAAAGTAAATAAAGCTTGTTATATGGTTTAAGTTACTGTTATCCTGCTCTGCATCGGGTTGATAGAAAGCCCTGTTTATTTGTAAGTACCACGTTGTTATTAGTAATAATCCTTCGCGCTATCCTCAGTTAAATGCTTGTTTTCTTCCTGTTAAATTGCCTACATTAAGGCGAACTTTTATAAATTCTTAGGATTCTATTATGTCTACTACAACAACTGGTTCAGTAAAATGGTTTAACGAAGCTAAAGGTTTTGGTTTTATTGAACAAGAGTCAGGCCCTGACGTTTTTGCTCATTTCAGCGCAATCTCAAGCGATGGCTTTAAGACTCTAGCTGAAGGCCAACGTGTACAGTTTACTGTTACTCAAGGTCAAAAAGGCCCGCAAGCTGAAAATATCGTTTGCATCTAATTTTTAATTAATGGGTTAGTGATAACCCGTTAATGCACTATAAGTTTGAAAGAAATTCTGTTTATTTGTACGTACCACGTTGTTATTAGTAATAATTCATCGCGTTATCCTCAGTTAAATACTTGTTTTTTCAGCTAAACCGCCTGATTTTAGGCACACTTTTATTAATATCTAGGATATCTATTATGTCTACTACTACAACTGGTACAGTTAAATTTTTCAACGAAGCTAAAGGTTTTGGTTTTATCGAGCAAGAGTCAGGTCCTGACGTTTTCGCTCATTTCAGCGCTATCAGCGGTGACGGCTTCAAAACTCTAGCTGAAGGCCAACGTGTACAGTTTACTGTTACTCAAGGTCAAAAAGGCCCACAAGCTGAAAACATCGTTTGTATCTAAACGATTGTTTTAGTTAATACGTTTTAACGTATTAAAAGCCCACTGATATTAATTTATCAGTGGGCTTTTTAATGTCTGCGCTATTTTGCATAAAGCCAATCTAAACCTTGGATCAGCGTGGTTGGAAATGCCGTCGCATGTTTTGCGCCATCTATTATAGAAAACTGCAATTGCACCTGCTGATCATTACTTTGCCGTATTTTGTCAGCAAGCTTGTTCGCTCCCGTTACCATATCTTGCCCTTCGCCAAATACAGGTGTCTCTTTACTACCTACCGATAAGTAAACCCTAACGTTTTGCTTAGCTTTAGTAATCGGCTGAGATAGTATGCTCTCATTATCAAACCACACCGACGGGCTACCGATAATGTAACTTTCAAACATATTAGGCTGAGTAAAAAGCACATAAGCGGCAAATAAACCGCCAAGAGAATTTCCCACTAAAGTACGTTGCTTTGGCTTTATTCGGTAGTTAGCTTTCATATGTTCAAACACCACATCAGCTATAAAATCGATATGTTGCGCGGCTTTACCGGTCTCTAACTGCCAATCTTTGGCTTTACTTGGGGTGAAATCACGTATTCGGCTTGATGAGCCTTTAGATCCTTGCGAATAACCAATGGCAACGAGTATTGCTTCATCCATTTTACCGCTGTTCATAGGAAAACGTGTCGCTCCCGATGCCACTTGAAACGCATACGAGCCATCGAGCAAGTAAACAACAGGGTATGTTTTATCCTTATTTCGACTGTAGCTTCGCGGGAGCTTTATAAATACTGGATAGCTCAGCTTGCTTTGCTGATCGATAAGTTTAACCACCGAGCTTCTGGGTATTTCAAATGCCTGTTCGGCCGCGCTACTAAAAGTGATAAGTAGCATCGCAGCTAATAATAAATATTTCACTATAATCCTTGTTTAGTTAAAAGCGTTAAAACAAAATTAAAAGTCTTCACGCCCTTGGAGCTCAGTAAAATCACTCATAATCCATTTTTGATAGCCAGCTCTGGTTTTTAGTAACTCAAACCACTGAGTCACTCGCTCCGGCAATGTTATTGCTAACCCCTGAGATGTTAGGCGATGTAAAATGGCTCCCACACAAATATCAGCCAGGGTCATTTTACCACCGGCAAGATAGGGGGCATGGCTTAGCTGCTGTTCAATTATCTGTAAGCATTGCTCGCACTCTTGTATGTCCCGTGTGATTTGCTCCATACAACGGTTGTTTTGCCTTTTACGGTAATAGCCCCAAAATGTGGCCATAAAAGCGGGTTGAAAAATCACCTGAGACCAATCCATCCAGCGCTCATATAACGAACGCTGATAGGGCGATGCATAATACCAGTCTGTAGTGCCATAACTTGCCGCCAAATAGCGTAGTACACTGTGCGACTCCCAAACAACATTATCGCCATCAACCAGTACCGGTACTTTTTGCAGCGGGTTCAAGGCTGAAAAGTCATCGCTTTGCAGGCCACAGAAACGACCACCCACTTCAATATGTTGGTAACTCACGCCCAGCTCATCCAGAAACCAGAGTACTTTTTGCACGTTAAACGAGGTTGTTCTTCCATAAACTTTCATTGTACTTCCTATTATTGATAATCAACCAAACTGAGATTTTCTTTTTTACACACGTTAATAATCGACTCTCGCTTAGCTAAGCGACGTAAATACTTGTTGAGGTACTCAAAAGAAAGCGGTGGCTGTTTTAGTTCATCCGCCCATATCGCAAGCATAAACAAGTAAAAGTCGCAGATGCTAAGTTGCTCACCAACTAAGAATGTTTGATTTTCCAGCTGGGCATCCAGTAAAGCAAATCTATTTGCGGAATAAGCATCTTAGCAGGATGTGCTTCAGCAAGATGAATACAGATAGCGGCACTTTCAAAAACGACTTGTTGAGCGTCCAATAATGTAGGTATTCGCCCAGCGGGGTTCAAGGATAAATAACTGGCTGCTTTATGAGCCTCGTTTTTTCTATCCACTAAAATTAATTCAAAATCGGTTTGCAGTTCTTCAAGAATAAAGTGCGGCGCCATACTGGCGTTGAGCGGGTAATAAAATAGTTTGTACACTAATTGCTTCCTTAGCGTTAACTGAGAACAGTAGCATATATAAACAACGCTATTTAATACATAGCTAAACTTATTTGTTATTCCCACACTTAGGTTTAATTCATGCAATTTCTACGCGAATTAACATATATTCAGAATATCTTATTGAAGTGAAGTTGCAGTACTTCGAGAGGAATAATTAAACTGTAAAGTCCCTTTACAGTTTAAAAAATTATTTCATCTGGCTTAATATTGAATCTAATGTTTTATTGTTTTTTCCTCCCCATAATTGAAGATTTAACGGCTGCATAATACCTGCATTAAATTCAAAACCACCGGCTCGATCCGTTTTTATTAACAGCGGGCCATCTAAATCAACATATTTTGCTTCGCCGCTCAAGAGTGATAACGGGGCCATAGCTAAAGAGCTACCCACCATACAACCTAACATTAGCTCAAAGCCATGCTGCTTAGCCTCTTTTGCTAAATTATTAGCCTCAGTGAGCCCCCCGGTTTTGTCTAGCTTAATATTAATTACCTGATAACGGCCTTTAAGATAAGGCAAATCAGCACGAGTATGACACGACTCATCTGCACATAAAGGAATTGGAGAGTCAAAATTTAGCAAATTGTGATCTTCTCCAACAGGTAAAGGCTGTTCAATTAAGACGACATTTAATTGTTTGAGTTGCTCACAACAGCTTACAAGATCTTGAAAACTCCAGCCTTCATTAGCATCAACAATAAACTGGCTGTGCGGAGCTGCATTTGATATTGCAGCCATTTTTTTCAGGATATCCTGATTATCTAACTTCACCTTCACTAATGGAGGATTGTTCAAGGCTTTTACTGCATCAGCCATTGCCTGAGGAGTATCAATACTCAAGGTTTGCGCACATACGCAAGGGGTCGTATTTTTTTGTAATAACTCTGCGACGGTCTTGTTTTGTTGTTTTGCTTTTAGATCCCATAGTGCACAGTCTAATGCATTTCGCGCAGCACCTGCAGGCATGCTCATCACGTGATTTACAAAATCAGTGCCTTGATAGTTTGCAAGCTGTTCTATTTGCAAAATCACACTGCTCACCGATTCATTATAACGAGAATAGGGGACGGCTTCAGACCACCCATAGTTCAGGCCGTCACTGAGTAACACAGTAACAACATCCGCTTGTGTTTTTGCACCGCGAGCGATACGAAAAATCGCTTTTAACGGTAATGGCTGATGAAAAACTTTAACAAGCTCTATCCGTTCTGTTACAGGTAAGAAACCGTTAGCCATTATAAGTTTTCCACTATTAATGCTGTACCATCACGTACAGGATCAACGCAAGGCAAACCAAGCTGTAGGCTCAATTGATCACAAATTTCCCGCCCTTGTGCAGCGCTCACACTTGAAGTGTTAACTGAAATGCCAACGATGCGAGCATTTGGGTTCGTTAGTTGTGCCGCAGCTAAGTTAAGCTCTATTGTTGTTTCGATACTTGGAAAAGAAGTATTCGGTAATCCTCGCATATGGCTACGGTTTAAGGCATGGCAAATAACCAAAGCATCAGGTTGAGAGCCATGTAATAGGCCTAAGCTCACTCCTGCAAATGCAGGGTGCGATAATGATCCTTGCCCCTCAATAACATCCCAATGTTGTTCATCAGCGTCAGGGGATAATGTCTCTACAGCCCCTGAAATAAAATCTGCAACCACACAGTCAATTGCAATTCCAGTACCAGCAACTAAAATACCACACTGCCCAGTTGCTCGAAAATTAACATCCATGCACTTTTCTGACATTGCTTGCTCAAGGCTCAATGTTGTATACATTTTACCAACAGAGCAATCGGTACCAACTGTTAATAACCGTTTCCCAGAACGTTTACGTCCAGTACCTGTCGCAAACTGACTGGTAGGATGTCGAATATCAAAAAGCTGGCGATTACATTGTTTGGCTTTGTTAATAATTTCATCAATGTTGGTTAGTTTTTCATGCAAACCACTAACAATATCCATACCATGTTCTAGCGCTTCTAAAATATACGGTAACCATTTTTTATCAAGTATTCCACCGCTATTAGCAAATCCTAAAACAAATGTTTTTGCACCTAGTTTAGCCGCATCGCAAATGGTATGCTGCGCTAACCCAGTAGTCACTCTACATCCAGCTACACTCATCTCGCCAATACACAATTCAGGTCGCCAATATGCAGCACTTTGCGCCATTTTGATTGATAGCTGATCCGTAGCATCACCAATAAATAACAAATAAGGAGGGGTAATTTTCATAATAGCTCACTAAGATTCAAAGAATAATAAGGTTTCACTGAGCATATAAGATCAACACCACAAAGATAGTAAGAAGAATTAGAAAGCCTATAACCTTAGGCTATATGAAAAATTAAATCACTTTAAATACATAGCGTTAATTGCTCTAAAAAGATACTTGCTGGATTCGATAATGTTCTATTTTCTAAGTGCAGAGCATTAACATTAAAATAAAGTGGAGGATCAAATGAAGCAATAGCAACATTATCAGACACGTTACCCATTGCCGTATACTTATCAACAATACAAATTCCAACACCTTGCGCTACCAGCCTTACTGCAATAAAGTAGGTTTGCACCTTTATAGTTGAGTTTAATACGATGTTTTCTTCCATCATACGGCCCCACAACAAATTTGCTAATGGGCCACTATCACTAATATCTATAAACTCATAATCGATTAAGTCGTCAAAAGTAAGTTGGGCAGGGGCATCAGGGAAACGAGTTTTGGGGTAGACAATAACAAGTTCTGATCGAGCCAACTCGATGGACTTTACACCGGGCAAATTACTGGGAGAAAACAACACAGCGATATCGCATTTATGCTCTAGTAAGGCTTGTAATACTTCATTATTATGCACTGTTTGCACATTAAAGTTTACGTTGGGGTAACAGCTATGATACAGAGCAATCGCACCAGGCAGAGCTTCAAAACCGAGCGCAGGAGTGACACTGAGATTAATATTGCCAAACTCCGACTTTTTGATGTTTTCAGCGGTACTTTTTATCGTTCGCATCTGTAAATAAATTTTATTTACTTCATCAAACAGCATGTTTGCTTCATCAGTTGGGATCAGTCGTCCTTTTATTCGTTCAAATAACTTAAAGCCTAATTGCATCTCAGCATGTGATAGCACTTTACTAACTGATGGTTGAGAAACATGCAGTATTTTTGCTGCGTTGGTAATTGAGCCAGTAGTGTAAATCGCATGAAATATTTCAATATGTCGTAAGCGCATAGTTCAACAACTCTTCAATGACAAAGTTTAGGCGGTAAAATAAACAAGTGCAGTCCACATAATTGCTGCAGCTCCCGCAGCTAAAGATGCAGGTACAAGCTGAGACTTAACGTGATCCATTAAGTCACAGCCAGTTGTCATTGCACTTAGGATAGTCGTGTCTGAAATAGGCGAACATTGATCTCCATATACGCTGCCATTGAGCACTGCCGCGAAGCACACCATCATAAATAATTCCGGATTAGCTAGCTCTTGTGATTGGCACATAGCCCATGCCAGCGGCATTGCCAGTGGAAATGCAATAGCGTATGTTCCCCAACTTGTCCCAGTTGAAAATGCAATAATGACGGTAATAAGTTGTAAAATAACAGGTAATAACCAAAACGGTAACTGTTCACCCAACAATGAAACTAAATATAAACCACCACCTATTTGCTTGCTTATACTACCAATAATGACTGCTAACATTAAAATAACCGATGCAACCACAACCCCTTTTAAGCCCGTTCCTAAGCCCTCTATTAAGTTATCAAGGGACATCCCTTTAGCTAAAGCGATTAGTGCCGACATTAACAACGCCACACCAAATGCCCAATTAACCTCTGGAGTACCAGAATAAATAAATGTCATCACCGCTATTGTGATCAAAGTCAATAAAGGAAGTAAAAACTCTAAAACATGAGGTTTATAACCGTCGGGGATATTTGTACCGCGTAGTTCTTTTGCACTTAATGGTTTGGCTTCTGGGGCATCTAATTGACCGGTTTCTTGTGCTCGCAGATGAGCTTGACGAATTCGCTTACCTGAAAAACGAGTTATATTTAGGCTCAACAATAAAGTACCTAGTACGGCTAGAATACTGTAGAAACTTAACGGAATACTGCTAAAGAAAAACTTAATTCGGTCTGATTCCGTCGCTAGAAATGATACACCGGGGACAAAAATAAGCGCCTGAACATAAGCAGGCCAGGCATTAAATGCTAAAATAGATGCAATAGGGGAGGCCGTAGAATCAACAATATAACTCATTTCTTCATGACTAACTTTTGCTTTATCTGCCAACGGCCGTACTGTGGTGCCTACAAGTGTTGTACTCATAGTGCCACCTTGAAAAAACAATACACCTAAGAACCATGATATAAACTTTGCCGAACGTTGCCCTCTAACAAAATAACGAGTCATAAAATTTGCAAAAGCTTGTGCTGCCCCTGTTTTGGACCAAATACCAAGTAATCCGCCTAATAACCACAAATAAAGTAACAATAAAGCTGCTGTTCCTTCACTGGCAAGGTTTGGGATCAGCACTTTATCGGTAAGGTCATATTCACCTAACATAAACGCACCAACAACAATTCCGCTAAATAAAGCAGTCAGAGGCTCTTTGGTTAACAAACATAAAACGATAGTAATTAATGCCGGTAACAATGACCAAAAACCATAATGAAAAGCCGGCTTAAGTAATAAAAGTTGCCCATCATTTTTTTTAACCCACTGCTCAGATAAACTTGGCGTACCTTGACTTTTTGATAATGAGGTCTGATTTATTGGCGATTCAGCATATGGAACTACATTTTTTATTACTATCTCTTTCCCTTTATAGATATAAGCACTTTGACCAGATTCAGTGCTATAAGTATCGTATAAATAAGATTGTTCTAACCAAGTTTGCTGCGTAAACAAATTGACATACAAAGCCATACATAAGCCGCAAAGTAAGATACCAAACGCCAAGGCATTTTTATTAATTATCATAGTGTGTAATCTTTTTAATTTACAGTTGCTATAAGGAAGGTCAGGAATTACCTGCTACAACACAAAAAAGCCCCACTAATGGAATATATTAATGAGGCATTTATTTTTATTCTGCCGCTAACGAGCGCGGGTTAGAAAATAATTTTGAGAAAAAAAGACTATTCATAAATAGCTTTTCTGTACCGTAAAAATAACCTCTAAAATTAGGGTCATCAGTAAACACGATGACACTTCCTTGCCCTAAACGTTGCCCAACTAGCATTGCATTACCTGCTAGTTGCTGTTGATTTTCAGCAGATGTGAAACCTGTTAATAAAGGTTGTTTAGCAATTTTAATTATTGTTGCATAAGGATTTTTTGGTGGTTCGAAGGCAAGTAAACCACTGCGATGACTAGCAATTTCTCTGCGGCTATAACCATAGCCTAATGGGTGAGTGATATCGAGATCACCGGCCATTATCGCGCCACCAACAATATCTTGCGCTTCAACATGTGCTTTTGACGCGTAATCAATTCGTGGTTGAGCTGAGCTTTTACCTTTCTTCATGGTTACGGTATTCAGGTTGAGTAATTTTTTGCCTGCCCATTTAGCACCATCGCCCATACCAACAAATGTGCCACCCGATTTAACCCATGTTGTTACTTTTTCTGTAAGTCCTGCAGTCATGTCTGAATACGTACCATCAGCCATTACTAAATGCGTATAATCAGATAATTTAACACTGTTTAAACGCCACTTTTCAAGTAATACAACGGGCATGCTCATACGCTGATCAAGCAAGTGCCATACTTCACCCGCTTGGTACTGAGACATGCCAGGACCTACAACTAATAATATTTTAGGTAAACTAACAGGTTCAATATTATTGCTGCCCAAGTCCATGCCAGTACTTTGCGTATTAGCACTGTTTAAGGTAAATACAGGAATCCCCTCATTTTTTGCTGCATTATTCATTATTTGGTGTAGCTCAGTATTATTGCCTCCCCCTTGCCAACCAGTTGATACCACTACACTACCACGTTGAAAAGTTTGCAGGCCCTGATCTGTATTGGCTTGGAATTCATTATTTGCAATTCGAGGGCGATAACCTTGTGTTAATAGTTGGTATAACACTTTTGGCGCATAGTAATTGCTCCATTCAAACACATAAGCCACTTTAGCTATAGGGACATTAGGTTGACTAGGGAAAGTAACTTTAATAGGGTTGCCTACTTTATAATTTCGACGCGTAAGTGGCTCATATTTCAAACCAAAAGCAAGTGGCATAGTCCAGCCAGATACATCATAAAAAGTATTATTTTCAAACTCTGTAACTTTTGAAAATAACCCTTTCACCATAGGGTAACTAGCTTGCGCTGTTTCTACGATATACGCTTTATCAGCAAAAAATTGCGTACCGTTGGCTTTTAAGTCTTTTTGTAATGACCTAACACTAACTTTGTTTCGCTCAAGTAACTGTAAAAAATGAAACATCCGTGCAGGATCTTCAGGTGCCGCAAAAACGTACGCTTTTACTTTATCATCCTCTGCTTGCTCTTTAGTCTGAGAAAAAAAGCGCTGTTGAAAGCTAAGTAACTCAGTTTTTTTATCAACTGCATTATTTAATAAAGCTAAACCCACATGATAGTAAGTGCGAATATTGTCACGAAACGACAGAATGCCACGCGGTGTAGAAAGTAAACCAGCCGAACTTGCTTGTTCGAACAGGATACCTAAACTACCGTATAAGTGTGGATAGGTTGCGCCTTTACCCAAATAAAAATTATCGTAGGCTTCTTCGTTAAAATACGCACGCGCTTCACTGTCTAAAAAGTCTCGAGGGCCTTGTACAACTTCACTTAACAGCGTCATTGCCTGTTTATTTATAATCGGGTGAACACGGTCTGGGGCACCTGGATGGAAATAAAATGATTTATATGAACGCATTTCATGAAAATCAGCCACTATGTTTGGTCGCCACTGATGAAACTTATTTACCCAACCAACTGGCTCTGGTTGTTGTTGCAACATCCACTGGCGATTTAAATCAAACCAATAATGATTTGTTCTTCCTGAAGGCCATGGTGATCCATGCAGTGCATGATTAGGGTCACTCACACTGATTTGTGAAGAATATTTAAGATTCCATGATGCCTCACGGCTATTACCGTCTGGATTCATACTCGCAGTAAGTAAAATTACACTATTATCTAATAGCTTATCAATTTCTTTACCCTGTGCTGCAGCTAAATGATAGGCAATAGGCAACGCAGAGTCGTTTGAACTCACTTCACCACCGTGAACACCAAAGTTGATCCAGCTAACCACTGGCATATCTGTAAGTTCTGGAGTTGCACCTTGTTGTAAGCTCATGTGTCGCATTTGTAGCTGGGCTAAATTTTTATGATTATTAGCCGATGTAATAGTAAGAGTAGCAATAGGTCGACGTTCGTTACTATACGCTATCACTTCATATCTTACGCGCTCTGACTGAGCAGCGAGCTCTTGAAAATATGCAATCATACGGTCATTACGTGTCATTTGGTCACCAAGGCGATGACCTAAGAAACTTTCAGGCTCAGTAATTGTTGGATCAAATGTTACTGATGTATCAAAAATGGTGTCTACTTGAGGCGCTGCATCCACTGCAATGCTGAACAATGAGACAACACAGAAAAAACAATGTTTAAAAGATAAAAGAAGGGTTTTCATTACTTACTTGCCTTTGCTTGAGAATGACGGATCGCTTGACCAGGAAGAGTATTAGTCAACTTACCATCTGAAATAACCAGTTCACCGTTAACAATCATCCAACGTACACCTTCGCTTAGCTCTTCAGGATGAATGTAATCTGCTTTTGGTGTAAATTTGTTCTCATCAAAAATAACAATATCGGCGATATAGTCAACGTTGAGTTCACCTCGATCAGTTAAACCAAAGGTTTTTGCGGTTAAAGTGCTACTACTATTAATAAACTCTCCAGTTGTTAACCATTTTTTTTGTTTTACAAACTCATGGTACTTTTTCGGAAACGACGCATATTTTCGTGGATGACCAGGACTTCCATCAGAAGATGTCATTACCCAAGGCTGTAACATATAAGCCTGAATATCTTGTTCTGACATATTAAAACTAGCCACTCGTGCATTCCCAGAAATGACAATTTTGCGTGCTGCATCAATAGGTGATATACCCCACATAGTGGCTATTTCTAATAATGTTTTACCGCGTAATTCTGGGCGGGTAGGATCGCTTATTAATAATGAATCAGCACCACCGCGACGACGTAAGTTCTCTTGCATTGCGGCTTTGAGTAACGGCCATTGAGCCTCGTCTTGTATCCGCGCAATATACTCAGCTTTTGTTCCTGCTAACGTTTCACGCGGCATTAAACTGCCAGCAATACTGGTACCCGAAGCACGCCAAGGGTATTGATCAGCAGTAACATCAATACCGTTGTCGCGGGCTTTATTAATCAAATTAATAACTTGCGTACTTTCCCCCCAAACATCAACACCAAGGGCTTTAATATGAGCAACATGCACTGGAAGTTTTGCTTGCTCACCGATGGTGATCACTTCTTTGATCGCCCCAACTAAACCAACACTATAAGAGCTTTCATCACGAATGTGGCTGTCATAAACACCTCCATAACGGGCTGCCACCTTTGCAAGTTCGATCACTTCGTTCGTCGTTGCGTAATTACCCGGCACATAATAAAGCCCTGTAGACAAACCAAGTGCGCCCGCTAACATAGCTTGCTCAACTATACCCTTCATTTGTGAAAGCTCTGCAGACGTTGGCGCACGATTTGTACGGCCCATCACTGCAGTACGCACTGAACCATGGCCAATGTATAATCCCACATTGGTTCCTATACCTTGCTCTTCGTATTGCGCAAAAGTATTCGCAACGTCAATATCACCCCCCCCATCTACATTACAAAAAACAGTGCTCACACCTTGCGTTGTATAATTGGCGTTTAAATTAAGTACGCCATCATCTGCAAAATCACTACAGGCATGTGTATGTGGGTCAATAAATCCAGGGGCAACTATAAGATCCTGAGCATCAATCACTTTTTCTGCTCGTATATTTACTGGTGCTTGCTCACCAATAAATACAATCTTACCACTATCAATGCCAATCACGCCCTTAATTGGGGCTTGGCTTGCACCTTGGTAAATAGTATTGCCGGTGATCATTAGATCTATCGATGTACTTTCACGACTACAGCCAACAAGAGCTGCCACAACAACTACAAGTGCTGCTAATTTAGTAATTGGCATTACTCAATCCTACTTTGTATAAAAAAAGAAGAGCAACCTAAGCTGCTCAGAATAAAATTCACTAATGATTATTTAATCAAAGTTCATACTTAAACTAACATATACATAACGCCCTTCAGCATCATGTAAGCTCGCATTGTAGCCATATGTTTCATCTGCAAGTGGTGGCTCTTTGTCAAAGAGATTACGCATTCCTAGACGTACTCTCGTTCCCTCTAACGAACCTGAATCATAGGTGTATTGACCATAAAGGTTGAATGTCGTCCAGCTGTTTACATGCCAAAATTCGCCAGTCTCATTCTGTATTGCACTGGTATCATAAAAATCACCAACATACTTACCATATAATCCTGCTCCCCAATTTTCGTAACTCCAAGAAAGCGTGCCTGTTGCTTGCCATTCAGGCCTACCATCCATTTGCATCAAATCACCGACATCCTCTAATGCAAGCCCAAGTTCTGCTAACTTAGCTGACTCTTCATCAACGCTTTGGTACGCTTTAAGCAATTTTGCAGCGTTTAATTTAAAATCGAAATCACCAAATTGCGTATCATAAATTCGGTAGTTAACACTTAAATCAAGCCCTTCCGTAACACGTGAATCTAGATTCTCAAATAAACCTATTACTTCGGTCATATCACCTACAGCTTCAAGCCCTGAACCGCTAAAGAATGCCACATCATCAGTTGTTGCAGCAGCTCGAATCACATTCTCGTTACTGCCACCATTTAAACGGTAGTAATAGTCAAGATCTGCAATATTTTGATATGAACGAATACCGATTAAATCTTCTTGTTCAATACGCCAATAGTCAGCAGTAAAAGTAAGATTATCAATCAGTTCCGGCGAATAAACCAAGCCTAAGCCATAGTTGTAATCATTTTCAGGCTTCAAATCAGGATTACCATAGCGAATATTAGATACGCTATCATTACCGCTGCATTCACTTAAGCTACTTAATTCACCTTTGTTAATTTGCGCTTGGCAACGATAGTAATCAGTAGGATAATTTACTCGAGTTGTGCTCGCAGTGTGGAGCTGCTCTAAGTTAGGAGCACGAAAACCTTCAGAATATGATGCCCTAAAATGTAAACTGTTAACCGGATACCAACTTAAAACAGCTTTAGGTTTAAAAACACTACCTACATCATTATATTGCTCAAAACGACCTGCAATTTGAAAGTCTAATCGCTCAACAAGTGGAATATCCATTTCAGGACTGATCAACGCTCCCGCAAATTCAACAAATGCTGAAGCTACATTGCGTGAGCCATCGGAATTAGGTTGACCACTGGAGCCCATAATATCTGACGCATAGTTAGCGCCTGTAATATCATCGGTGTATGTTATGGCACCATTTAATCGATCATCATACTTATTTTCAAAACTTTCGTAGCGCCATTCAGCCCCCATTGCAATACCAACATCTCCACCTGGTAAAGAAAATAAAGCAGGCGTTGATATTTTAAAATCAACAAGGCCTAACTCTGTTTCACCAGTGCGTGAGGTATCGATTAAAAAGCTGTTGATTGTTTCTTGTGAGTTACACTGTGCATTACAAAATGGGTTATACGCAGAGCTATCTTGTTTGTTTACGCTATCCTGAAACAAACTTAAACTAATACGATTGCCTGTGTTATCAACTGTTTTAGCAGCAGAATACAAAGCGGCACTATCCCAACTCCAATTATCAATATCACCTCGTGCGCCTCCTAGAAAGCGATATGAAGTATTTTCTACATTAATTTTTCGCACTCCAGCGTCAACAACGCGATATGCATCGATTACAACGTCAAGACCTTCACTTGGAATATCGTAACCGCTTAGCTGATTAACTCCTGAACCTAATGGATTCCAATATGCAGAACTTGAAATTGTAACAGGGGCTGAGGTTAGTGTCGCAGTCTCACCACGTTGAGAGTTTGATTCTGCTTTATAATAACCAAGCTCACTGTATAACTCAGTATCATTTCCTAAATCGTGATTAATAAATATAAATGAGTTAAGACGTTCGGTTTCAGGGATCAAAGTACGGCTGGCATTCGTATTATATGATTGTGTGTCACTTGATATCGCCCCACTATCGACGCATAAACCATTAGATAATACACACTGCTGATCAGCGTCGCTTGCATCAGCGCCTTCAATATGAAAACGCCCAGCCGAACTAGTCAAATCATCTACAGATTGACTCGCATCAAAGCGTCCCCAAGGAGTTGTTGTCGATGAATTGCGAAAATTTGAATCGCCTTCCCAACGAGTTCCATCAAGAAAAGGGCGCAGATCAGAATTAGCCGAGTACTTAGTCTCTGACGCCATTACCTCTGAGCCGTAATAATAATTAACCGAAGCCGTTACATTGGTCATGCCATCATTTAAATCCCACCCAGCCAAACCATTAAGATTGAGTTTTTCACGCTCTGTATTTTCAGCTTGGCCATACTGCATATCAAATTGAAAACCACTAAAATCTTCACGCATTTGTGTATTTACAACACCAGCAACAGCATCAGATCCATAAATAGCAGCAGCCCCGTCATGTAAAACCTCAACGGCACCAACTCCCATAACTGGAATAGAGTTTACATTAACGGTAGTAACAGGTACTGAATTTTCAGTTTGAGAACCTGGATGCTGAACCAAACGACGACCATTTAAAAGCACTAAGGTATTTCCCGTACCAATGCTGCGTAAATTTATTGACGCAACATCACCACGAGAAGCGTAAACACCACTAACAACATCATTACCATTAAAACTAACTGTGCCGTTACTAGGGATCGATGCAAATAATTCACTCCCTGAAGTTGCACCAATTGCATCAATATCCTTAGAGTCAATAATAGAAACGGGTAATGCCCCACCGATATCAGCTCCCTTAATCATAGAGCCTACGACACTAATTACTTCAACATCCTCATCTACTTTAGTACGTTGCTTTGAAGCCTCAGTTTCTTTCACATTTACCTGATTACTTTGCTCAGCAACTGCTGGTAAAGACATAACGCTTAACGCAGATAATAAACATAAACTAATTTTATTTAACTGATATTTTGTTTGATGAAATGCATACATATTATTCCCCTAACGACTTATGTTTTTAATGGTTATAGTTTGTAAGTTGATTGCATTTCACACAGTGCACAATAAAAGTTAATAAGACAATTAACAAAAAAGAGCCTGATCATAACCGTAGGTTATAGGTCACACTGCTTAGATAATTGATTCAAATAAAAGGTGAATTTAGCCTTTTTTAGTAGCTTTATGAAAGAATTGCGAATACTAATTTGTTACTTTACTTACAAAAAAGTAACTAACTTCATTAATAATAAAGAGCCTAGGCGACTCATTTGATGTGTACCTTTTTTTATGATTTTTAAAGGGGGCATCTAATTAATAGATGGCTGCAATCGTTTTAAAGTATTGATCTAGATCTAGTTTTTAATCGTTAATATTCTATATTGGTACAAGGGATGAACTTCAACAAGGTTTATCAATCAAAGTATTACATTCAGTAGCAAGTTAATTGTTATGAACTAAGCTTTTCAACATAGCGATTTATAGACCGAGTTTTATATTCCGATAAAGGAGCTAAAAATGAGCAATTCAGGTGCGGGCAAATGCCCAGTTATGCACGGTAGCAACACACAAACGTCTAATTCCAATACTGATTGGTGGCCGAATGCGTTAAATTTCGACATTCTTCATCAACACGATAGCAAACCGAGCCCCTACGGCGATGACTTTAATTACGCCGAAGAATTTAGAAAATTAGATCTTGAAGCAGTAAAAACTGATTTAAAAAACTTAATGACTCAAAGCCAAGCATGGTGGCCTGCTGACTGGGGCCATTATGGTGGCTTGATGATCCGTATGGCGTGGCACTCAGCAGGCTCTTACCGTTTAGCCGATGGCCGTGGCGGTGGTGGTACAGGTAACCAACGTTTTGCGCCGCTAAATTCATGGCCTGATAACGCCAACCTTGATAAAGCACGTCGCTTACTTTGGCCTATCAAGAAAAAATACGGCAATAAATTATCGTGGGCTGACTTAATTATTTTAGCCGGTAACATGGCGTATGAATCGATGGGCTTAAAAACCTTTGGTTTTGCCGGCGGGCGTGAAGACATTTGGCATCCAGAAAAAGACGTCTATTGGGGCGCGGAGAAGCAATGGCTTGCGCCAAGTGATGAACGTTACGACAACGTAGCAAAACCAGACACCATGGAAAACCCGTTAGCTGCAGTGCAAATGGGGTTAATTTATGTTAATCCAGAAGGCGTAAACGGCCAACCAGATCCACTCAAAACTGCGGCACAAGTACGCGAAACTTTTGCTCGCATGGCGATGGATGACGAAGAAACAGCAGCGCTCACGGTGGGCGGCCATACGGTGGGTAAAACCCATGGCAATGGCAGCGAAGAGAATCTTAGCCCAGAGCCTGAAGCCGCAGATGTATTTGAGCAAGGCCTAGGTTGGAACAACCATAAAACGCGCGGGATAGGCCGCGATACTATGACATCAGGCATTGAAGGTGCGTGGACAACTCACCCAACTAAATGGGATAACGGTTATTGCTATCTACTGTTAAATTACGAATGGGAGCTTACCAAAAGTCCAGCGGGTGCAAACCAATGGGAACCGGTAAACATTAAAGAGGAAGATAAACCTGTTGATGTTGAAGATCCATCAATTCGCTTAAACCCGATTATGACCGATGCCGATATGGCAATGAAGATGGACCCAAGCTATCGCAAAATTATTGAACGTTTTTATAATGATTTTGACTATTTCACTGATGTGTTTGCACGGGCTTGGTTTAAACTCACTCACCGTGACTTAGGCCCTAAATCTCGCTATTTAGGTGCAGATATACCAAGCGAAGATTTGATCTGGCAAGATCCCATCCCAAGCGTAGATTACACATTATCTGATGCTGAAATTAGCGAACTTAAAGACAAACTGCTAAATGCAGGCATTAGCGCCAGTGACTTGATCAGCACTGCATGGGATAGCGCCCGTACTTATCGTGGCTCTGATCACCGTGGTGGTGCCAACGGTGCACGCATTCGCTTAAACCCGCAAAAAGATTGGCAAGGTAACGAGCCTGAAAAACTTGCTAAGGTGTTAACGGCCCTTGAAACAGCACAAGCAAGTTTAAGCAAACCGGTGAGTTTAGCGGACTTAATTGTACTTGGCGGTACAGCAGCCGTTGAGCAGGCAGCAAAAGCTGCGGGTGTCGATATCACCGTACCATTTGCAGCAGGTCGCGGCGATGCGAGCGACGACATGACCGATGCAGAGTCGTTTGATGTATTAGAACCAATTCATGATGGCTTTAGAAACTGGCAGAAAAAAGATTATGCTGTTTCAGCCGAGGAGCTACTTTTAGAGCGAGCACAACTGATGGGGTTAACAGCCCCTGAAATGACAGTACTACTTGGTGGGATGCGTGTACTAGGCACTAACCACAGTGGCAGCCAGCATGGTGTATTCACCGATAACGTGGGTACATTAAGCAATGACTTTTTTGTTAACCTAACCGATATGAACTATCGCTGGGAACCGGCAAGTAAAAGCACGTACAACATTGTTGAGCGCAGCTCTGGTAATACTAAATGGACCGCAACCCGCGTAGATTTAGTATTTGGCTCTAACTCTATTTTACGAGCCCTTGCCGAGTTTTACGCTCAAGACGATAACAAACAGCGTTTTGTGCAAGACTTTGTAAATGCATGGGTTAAAGTAATGAACGCCGACCGCTTTGATATTTAAGTAAAGCACTAGAAGACGCGAGCATATTTTATGCTCGCGCTTTTATCTAACTAATACAACTACTGAGCTGTCTAGCCGCTGTAAACCCCCATTACATAATACAAATTATTAACGCCTAAGTTATTGTGATGCAGTATCCGCGGCACAGTTTTGCAACGACTTATTTTCTGACATATCAATAATCAAGCATTTATCTGGCAGCGCATGATTAAGGTTATCGTAAATACTAAATGCTTGAGTTAGGGCTGATTTTAGCTGACAAATGTTTTTACCTTTATTGTCACTACTTACAACACACCTTGTGTTGTTATTTAATAAGTTTGCCATTGTTTGATAAGTTTGCTGAGTTGCTTGGCTAATATCAGCAAACGCAAGCGTTCCAGCGTTACGCACTAAGTAAAAGTCGGCGATAAAATCGAGCACTGTTTTAGCCTGTAAGCCTTGGCGCTGTACTTTAGATAGCTGGCTATTATTGTTAAACAGAGCCGTGATCTCTAATAACGACATATTCAATACTTGCTCACGAAAGTCTTGTGGCCACTCACGAGGAATAAACCGCCACTTTGCCAAAGCTTGTAAGTGCATTTTGCTGTAACTGTGGTAGCTTTTGGCTGTCAAAATACGGTTATTCCACAGCTGCTCTGGGGCATTTTTGTTTAGATAGTCATACTCTTTTTGATAGGCGCTAAACAGTTGGTCAAACTGGGCAACGTTATCAATCGTAATCGTATCCACCTTTGCTGACAGTTTATTAAGTGTGACTAACTTATAAGCAGGGCGGTATGCCGCGATAGAAGGTGCTTGAATATTAAATAGGGTGTTATGCTCGCTCTCAATGACCGATGTGTCGTTCATGTGCATGTGCCCGCCAATGTGCAGTTTCAAACCAGTTTCGGCGAGTAATTTCCGAGTATCACGACTAGGCTCTCTGGCTAACTGAAAAGCCGTATCACCAAACAGTGATTTAATCGACTGCGTTTGGCCATCGTAAAACTCCCCCATCGGAAAATGGCTAAACGCGACTAAGGTTTTACCTTGTGCTTTTGCCCTTTGTACTACTTGTGTGATCCACTTTAATAAATAAGGCTTTTCAGTCAGCACTTTGTTATAGCCTGCATTGCCCGAGCCTTGAAAGATCAAATGGCCATTTTCCAGTTTTGGGATATACACGTTCGCATCAATAGCCAATAACCAAAGTCCTGCAACAGGTTCAACTAAATAGCTGGTATCGGGTACTTGCTTACAACGTGATTGGTCATTCTGCGCGCATTGGGTATAACTGCGATCAGTGAGCAACGCCTGCTTGCCAAATGGTGTTTCCCACAGCAAATCGCGGTTATCTGGCTGCAAACCAAATGGTGCCATTATCTCTACAAGCTCTTGATAACCAGCATGCGCGATTTTATCGCTGCATACTAATGAGTGATTATCTTTAGCTACATGTTCACAACGAGGATGATCGGTTGAATAAATACCAATTTGCTGGCCTTTAGAACCCAAAAAGTCTGATTTTCCGCCGGCGGTTTTAAATGGCCGAACCGGATCATGATTACCTGGAATAGCAAAAAAACGCATACCGTACTTTTTTGCATAATCGTCTAGTATCGTTTTTAAACCATTAAGATGCACAGGTTGGCCATCATCAGTAAAATCCCCAGGCAGGGCAACTAGCTTTACGCCTTTAGCGGCAATATCATCAAGGGTGGCGATTAACGCAAAGTAGTTTTCATTAAATAAGCGAGTTGAATGAATTTGCGCCTGCATGCTGCGAATGCTCACCGCATCCTTTGCTTTATCGACTGGTATGCCCGCAAACCCCGCATCAGAAAAGTCCCCATAAATATCGTGAAAGTGAATGTCGGGAACAAAGGCTATTTGGGTGTTTGTAGCCGGCGCAGCAAAAAGCGGTGTACTGCTCAAAAAAATGAGCAATGAAATGAGAAACTTCATTTTAAATATCCTGTGACTGGAACACTTTAAACAAAAAAACCGGAAGCAAAATGCTTCCGGTTATTAGCTTTATAATATATTAAAATATTGCGCGAACACCTAATGCAAAGCGTCTTCCAGAGAACTCATACATTGATGGGAAAGCTGGATCTAATGTATATCCTTTAGTCGCTTCATCGGTAATATTAATGCCCTCTAATGTGAATTTTACTGAATCATTAATGCTGTAACCAAATGAGACATCTGTTTGACCATACGCATCACGATAAACTGGATACATATCACGCTCAATGTACTCTACGTATTTGTCTTTATAGTTATATGAAATACGCGCATCAAAGCTTTCATTTTCATAATAAAAAGTCAGGTTGTAGGTTTCATCTGCAAGCCCCTCTGGCGGGGTAGGGATACCTAAGTCAGATGCACCCGTTATGGAGTTATTTAATGTCGTGTAGTTAGCATTGACACCAAAACCTTCTAACATGCTACTAAAACGAGCAAATGGAATTTGTGCAATAAACTCAACACCACTAACATCATACGAGCCTTCGGCATTCACTTTTTGATAAACATCAAAATCATAAACACCGTCAACAGTACCATTATCATTGTACTTAGTTACGCCATTAACAACACCAGTGAGTGATTCACGTACGACGCCTTCAATTTCTTTTTCAAAGTAAGAAACCGCTAATAAGCCGCCATCTTCTAAATACCACTCCAAGCCCAGTTCCCATTGATCAGCATAGGTTGGTTTTAAATCAGGGTTACCATCGCGATATTTAAACTCACTTAAGCTCACTGTACGTTTATAAGCGATATCCGTTAATGATGGACGCATAAGCGTTTGTGATGCCGCAGCACGTAAAACTAAGTCATTATTAAGCTCAAGGGTAAAGTTAATACTTGGCAGTACTTCAGTGTAACCACCACTTTTAGAGACTGGTGTTGACGTATAAGATGTTGAGCCATCATCATTTTGTACTTGGTGATAACCTGATGAATCAACTTTAGTATCAATATAACGCACACCGGTATTCAAGGTTGCGGGCATATCGCCAATATCAAAAGCAAAATCAGCCATTGCATAAATAGCCGTGGTTTTTTCTTCTACTTGATAATATTGGTCTGGTTCGAAATCAACACCAAAGCCTTCATATCTAAGTTGGTTACGAGCATAACGATTAGAAATTTGACTCCAACCTTGTTTAGACGGTACGTCAGATAGATACTCGCCACCATTAACCAAATCTGAAATATTAGTTAGTTCACTGTCAGCTAACGTACGCGTGCCTACCCAAGAGGTATCACCTACTGATGGACCTGTTGCTCGGTTAGTACCATAATTACGCTCTTTTGATTTGTCGGTATACCGCGCCCCAAACTGCAACTTGGTTAACGCAGGGAAGGAATCTAAGCTAAATTGGCGAGAGAAATCCAATTGAGCAGCATATTTATCATCTGAGATTGCTTCAAGATTAACTTCGTTATAGTCAAATAAATAAGCCTCAGGTGAGTTATACATATCAAATGTATCAGGATTATTACTTGGTATAGTTTCTGCGCCTGTGCTGGTATAACGTGAACGTGTTGCACGATAGGCTGTATGTTTTAAATTAGTGGATTCGGTTGTTTTATCTGCGCCACTATAACCCACTAAACCGTATATATCCCAGTCACCTACAACCCAGTCCATTGCAATGCTAAATTGTTGGTAGTCAGTATCACTACTGTGTTCTTTACTTAAAAATTCGTGTTGAGTAGCCGCATAGTCAACGTCGGTTAGAACAGTGATACCGTAATCACCTAGCGTAGAGCTATCATATTGATTAATGCGTTCTAAAGAGCTAACACTTGATGCGGCATAAGCGGATGCATCATATTCGTCTTCATGATCATCAAAATTACCCAGTAAGCCATCAAAGGTTAAGCTAAATTCGCTGCTAGGTTTATATTGTAATGATAGTGTTGCACCCCATTTTTCTTGCTCTGTTAAGTATGAACGATCGCCTACTTTATTTAAAAACACCACGCGGCTTGTTTCATCACTATCAAAGCGATCATTAATTGTTATACCGGTATCACGCTCTAATACGTCCGCAGCTTGGTCAGATTGCCATTGCGATGAGCCTTTCTTTTCTAAAAATCGAGAAAGGGGGCGAAAATCGATCCCTGAGTTACTATCAGTACGATTAGTCCGTTGAGAGAATGCAAACGAGGCAAGTGCCCCCCAATCACCAAATATATCACTGGCTAAAAAGGTTAGTTTAGGATCTGATTTTTCTGATATTTCGTTATAAGCCCCTTCGACAGATGCCACTAACTTACGGCCGTCATAATCAAATGGTCTTGCTGTTGTGATTGCGACTGAACCTGCAATACCGCCTTCTTCATCCGCAGCCGTTGATGATTTTTTTACAGTAACACTTTGAATAATTTCAGAGGCAAACATATCAAATTCAACATCACGTCCGCCACTGCCCGATGCCGTAGCAAGATTATTGATTGATACGAACGTAAATTCACTCGGTAAACTACGTACATTCACCTTTTGACCTAAGCCCTTATTACGCTCAATAGTCACCCCTGGCATACGCTGTAGCGCTTCGGCTAAGTTTTGCTCAGGAAAATCCGCAATATCTGAAGCGACTATCGAATCAGAAAAGCCAATATTACTACGTTTTAAATCAATCGCTTGCTCTAAGCTTTTAATATAACTACCGGTTACGACGATTTGCTCCATCGCTTGATCTTCTTTTTCAGTTTCTTGTGCATAGCTTGGTGCTACAAATAACGAGCTAAGTGCTAATGCTAACGGTGATAGAGTAAAAATTCGCTTAGTCATCATGTTGGTCCTGTTGTATGTATTACGACTTTAAATTGATTTCACTTCTAATGACGGTGCAAAAATTTAATAGGGGACGTATTTATTTGATGAAGTTTTTATGTCGGTTTTGCGACAGCGCGCTCATAAAAATGTCATCAAATGATCACATCAATATCCACTTTTTTGCTCTAGTATGGCGCCTAATTAAAGGAAAATGCTGTAAATACAATAAAATGATATCGCAAACACAACCGCCTCTATCGCTTGCAAGCAAGCAAAGTCAATCTCATCGACCATTGGTTAAATGTTTTATTGCGAATCAAGATGCATTAAAAAGTTTCTTTCGTCGGGCGGTTGGTGAACAAGCCGATGCGGACGATTTATTTCAAAAATTGTTGCTCAAAGCATTAAAAATAGAATGTACCGATCATATTGATAACCCACTAGCGTATGGTTATCGGATGGCACATCATTTAGTGATTGACCATCACAAAGAGCAAAGTAAATATCCCGAGTGCCTAGAGCATGAGCCATTAAGTACAGAGCTTTCCCTTGAAAACTTACTCGACCATGAGCAACGACTGCGTTTATATCAACAGGTACTCACACAAATGCCTGCGCTACGTCGTGATGTGTTTACTCGAAGGCGGTTACATGGCGAAAGCCGCCAACAAATAGCGCAAAGCTTAGGGTTCTCAGAAGAAGCGGTAAAAAAGCATATTTCCCGCGCGATGGATATGCTCAAAGACGCAATCAGCGAATTTATTGCCGACTAAGTGTCCCCTTAATGAACGTTAAGTCGTTATATCAATAATAGAGATAGATAGAGAAATAACATGGTCACCTCATCCAAACATGACGATGAAAATAAAGATCCACTTAAGCAAGCGATTTGGCAAGATGCCGCACTCATTGCAGCATTACAAAAATTAGACTCACAAACACAAGTGAATCAGCCAACACAGGCAGAACCTAGCCAAGAAAAGCCTTTTTGGTTGTGGGGAAGTGCGCTTGCAGCCAGTATTATTGTGGCCGTGGTTGGCGTTATGCAATTAAGCTCAGAGGTAACCCCTGAAGCTTCTTCGCTCGTTGCTGCACAACAGTATTTTGCCACTGAAGCCACTGATACTACTTTGTCAGATGGCTCTGAAGTTGCATTAAATACACACACTAATTTGCAATTTAATGAAAACGATAAAGCCAGACAAGCAACCCTGAGTAAAGGCGAAGCTTATTTTTCAGTAAAACGTGATGAACAGCGCCCATTTACTATCGATACGGGTAACGCAACAATAAGCGTATTAGGCACCGCTTTTAATATCGATAAAACCCTACGCGAAACCACAATTGATGTGTTTCATGGCAAGGTGGCGGTAACCACACCAGATAACGCACAGCGAGTAGAATTAATAAAAGGGCAGCGAGCTCGCGTTCATAATAATCATATTATTGTAAGTACATTTAAAGCACAGCAGCCTGATTGGCAACTTGGCTGGCTTGATTTAGAAAATGTCACCATTAATGATGCTATTTTTCAACTTAATCGCTATACCGACAAACCATTAGTTCTGAGTAATGTGGATGCTAACTTACGAGTCAGCGGTCGTTTTAAAACAACCGATGTCGTTGGCGCGGCATCTTTAATCGCGCAATTAAACCAGCTTGAGGTTAATCGCTTTGACGACAGTATTGTATTGTCGCCAACAAACTAGTTTGAGCATATTTCTGCAGTTGCTGGCATTGTCATAAATTGTTCATTTATATTCTGCACACTGTCGTTTTATTAATGAAGTAGCAAGGCCGTTCATAGATGTTACGTATAAGCAGTTTTTTATGTGTAGCACTCTCGATTTTTTCTATTGCAGCAGATGCCGCAACGGCCAGTTTAATAGAGCAATTAACTGACCTATCTAAACGGTTTTCCACTGCGATAATATACAACACCTCATTACTAGCAGGCATAACCGTTGAGCCCAGTACTCAAACCACACTTGAGCAAACTCTTGATTTATGGCTGACTCCTAGGCAATTAAGCTGGCAAAAAACCGCTTCTGGCATCGTTATTTTTCAAACCGCAACATCAGTACCAGCAACGGCAATATCAATACTCGAAACTAACAATACGCAGGTGATTGAAGAAGTAACAGTAACCGAGTCATTACCTACACCATCCAATGGTGATGCCTATAACCACAATTACCAACAAGCAATTAACTACGCCCAACAAATAAAGAGTAACTATGTAGGGCAAAGCGAAATAGCAATAGGCGCAATGCTCAATCAACTGCCAGCTGAAAATCTTGCCGAGGCACTACAAGCAGTACCCGGCATAAGCATTACCCGCGATCGCGGTGAAGCCCTCAATATTAATGCGATGGGATTGGGTGCTGAGTATCAATTAACGCTATTTAATGGTCATCGCCTTGCAAATACCGAAAACGTTCGAAATTCAAACCAATATGGGCAACAACATCGCTTTGATATATTTAGCGCAGGGTTATTTTCAAATATCGCGGTGTATAAAACCACAAACTCAAGCCTTCCTAGTGGTGCAGTAGGCGCTACAGTTAACTTGCTCAGCGATGACCCCCTTGCTTATCAAGACAATAACCTACAAGTTATGCTCACCACCGCTGCGCTTGAAGGTGAACAAAACCTTCAACCAAGCTTTGGATTAACAGGCAATGCCAAAACAGCAGATGGTGACTTAGCTGTGATGGTAAAAATGAACTATGAAAACCGTCTGCAACGTCAGTTTCAGTTTGAAACCTGGCACTGGGGAGAAAATGGCGGCGCACCGCAGCCTTACCAATGGCCTGATATTAATAAAAACATCTTGGTGCCTACAGATGGCTTAGCACTGACCATAGAAAACGAAGATCGCACTCGCGCAACATATTATGGCGCTTTAGCCTGGCAAGCTACTGAGCGTTTAAAGCTTAATACTCTGTGGTTTAGATCAGATACTGACTTTTCGTTTGATGAGCACCGTATTTCAATTAACCCACAAAGTCAGTCAGCTCAAGCACAGGTTAACGATGAAAATAATAGCTTAAACCAATTTGTGTTTAACGATGTAAATGCCAAAACTAGCCGTGAAGAATCCAACTTATATTATGCCAACCAAACCATACAAGTTGATGCTAACTGGCAACCAAGTGCGCATTTACCCTTAACGCTTTCGCCATTTTACAGTAGCAGTAAAGCAAACAGTAAAACCAAAGAACCTATCTCTCGCGTTCATGGGGCTATTTCGCCTATGCAGGCAAACGTAGTTTTACAAAATAAATCGGTTGATAGCTTTAATTTTGCAGGCAACCTAGGGTTGGTAAGTAGCTACTCACATATTAATCAAATGAGCAAACGCACTATTAATGTGCTTAATGAAGTGGACGAGTGGGGCATTGATAGTCATTGGAGTCGTGAAAATTATTGGGGCTTACAAGCGCTGGATATCGGCTTTTTACATTCAACTCAAAATTATGACTACACCCGCAAAGATATAAGTTTATCGCCCTCGGCTTTAGAGCAACTACCTAATTTAGATGGTCGTTGGCTTGAACCAATCACTAATAAATTTTCAGCTGAGTTTATCAACGCAGATGTACAGCCTTGGCTAATCCCAAAAAGTGACCTTTTTCAACTTTATGATATTGATTTATCGTTCGCTGAAATGAGCGATAGTGACCGATTAAATAGTTACAAAGTAAGGTTTGTATCAAAGGAAGGATACATCTCTTCAAAGTGGCAATTTGAGCAAGTAACGTTAAGTACAGGCTTGCGATACAGCAATACATTAAGTGAAACAAAAGGCTCACAGCATGCAACAACAGGGGAATTAGCGCCCATCAATAGCAGCAATAATGATAGCACTTGGTTACCGTCAGTTAATTTAAAATGGCAGCCTTCGCAATTTTGGCAATGGCGGGCAGGCTTTAGCCGCTCTTTAAATCGGCCGAATTACTCAGATTTAAACCCAAAGCTGCATGTAAACTCAGGAGGTCTACCTTATGCAGAGCTTGGTAACCCCAATTTGCAACCGGTTATAGCCAACACTAGTACCCTCTCCGTTAACTGGCAACAACCAAGCGTCAGCGCACAATTGCTGGGCTTTAATCACCACATGAATAACTTTATTGTTGAGCAAGCAGCAAGCTTTAATTATCAAGGCCAGCATTACAACTCTTTGCAACGTACTAACGATGGCCAAGCTCAAGTCAATGGCTTACAAGCAAGTAGCCAGTGGCAATTACCGCAATATAGCCAGTGGTTCTTACAAAGCCAATTATCAGCAAGCATCACCCATATAAACAAAGCTGATGTAAGCACCTTAGCTGGCAATCACTTAAAAGTTGCAGGAGTCTCTGACTGGACAGGTAACCTGCGCTTTTTGGTCAGTGATGATAAATGGCAAGCTGCATTTAATATTAATTACCGTAGTGACTTTTTGGAGCAACACGACATTAGTAATAATGCCAATAGTTATGTTGAAGGCTACACCAGCACAGATTTAAGCTTTAGCTGGTTTTACTCAGCCAATGCCAGCCTGCGCTTAGATTTATTTAATGCCACCAATGAAACACTCACCCGTACAGCAAAAACTGACGGCGCCAGTTCATTACTCAAAGCTGAAGAATTTGGCCGCCGCGTGGTAGTTAGCTTGTCATTAAGAATATAAGTTTTTGAATTTACCACACGTAAACAAAGATCGCTTTTGTAAACCCCCATTACGTTTTGAGTAAAAATAATACAAGCAACTAATGTTTAAAGCTAGCTTATGCAAACCCAGTAGCCGCTGAGTTAATGGCTTGCTAGTATCGAAATGATACATAACGATAATTACCTCATGCAATCCTCAAAAAAAGACGAAGATGGCCCAAATACACATGTTTTATATAGCCAAAGTGAAGGTGGCATAAATTGGGGTGAGTTTAAATCGGTATTAAATAAAGCAGGCACGTCACTAAAAGGCGTTATTGAACAGGATTTAAAAGCCTAACAACCGGCCTTTTAGTAAATATGTTAGCGATGAGCTAGAGCCTAGCTGGTTTATCAATAAAGCAAACAACGTGGTTATGACTTTTCGTGACCAACAAACTCTACCGACCATGCAGTATCAAGGTAAATACAAACGCATTGGTTACAGCTACCCAAAAAGTTATCTTTGGCAAAAAAGCTTATTTATAAGCTACGCAGTTAACAAAGAAGACATAGCCGTAACAAAGCTAGACTTAGCGCAGTTTCAGGAAGCCGTTAAATAAGAGCTTTCAAGCAGCAACATAACTGAGATGCAGCGCAAGCTCTTTAGCTCGACTGTAAGCATTTTCTAGTGATTGTTGATGACGAGTATCGGCAAACTCTTGATACTCACAGGCAATTTCATGAATTGTGCTCACGCCTAAATATTTGCTCAACGTACGTAAGTGCGGCACTAAATGGCTCATATGCTCACGAATACCACCTTGCTCAAAACCAAACTCACCGCTTGAGGTGATCACAACCAAAGTCTTACCGCCAAGTAAAGGCAGCAGCGGAAAGTTTCCACGGGCCAGATCAAAATCAAAAGTTTTGTTGATCCTAACAACTAGATCAAACCAGGCTTTCAGCTGCGCTGGCATACCATAGTTATACATAGGCGAGGAAATCACAATAATGTCAGCACCAGCAATTTCTGCAATGAGTAAGTCTGACAACGCCAGTAACTGCTTTTGCTCATTAGTCTTTTTATCATCAGGAGTAAATACCGCACCTATCCAGTCTTGGGTAATAAAAGGCGGCGGATTCACACCTACATCACGATAAATATACTCATCTATGCTTTGCTGCTGAGTAACGCTCTCTATAAAACGCTTAGCTATATTTTTAGAGATTGAATCGTGATCTGGATTGTCATTTTTAACGGCTCTGATGCTTGCATCAATGTGTAGTAGGGTGGTCATGCTGTTTATCCTGTTAGTAATTGTGCGGTCATCATCCAACTAACAGAGGCTTTTCACAAACGAGTTAACCTCAGCTATAAATAAGTTATACTCATCTATAGTCAATTTTATTATTTGCCAATATCACTTATGCAAGTATCACTACAAGCGCTTAAAGCCTTTGAAGCTGCAGCGCGTTTAGGCAGCTTTAAAGCCGCCGCTGATGAACTCTCACTCACGCCAACAGCGATTTCACACCATATAAATAATCTTGAAAGCCGTTTAAATGTGGATTTATTTTACCGCCAAGTAAGAAAGATCACTCTCACTCCCACTGGTGAATATTTAAGTGCGGCCACAAGTGACGGCTTTAACCGCATCGACCAAGCACTGGCAACTGTGCAAGCCACAGGGGCAACAGTTAAAATAACCACCACCTCGTCACTGGCCGCCCTGCGCTTAATACCCGCATTGCAGGAATTATCAAAAAGTCAGCCCAATCTTGAGGTAGATATATCAACCAGTGAAGCCATTGACAAACAATTGCACACATTACCCATTCGCTTTGGCCAGCAGCGCAATATAAACGCAGATGACATTATAAAAACCGAACATTTTAACCTGTTTGGCTCATACAAAGCCGCCGATATCCCATGGCAAAATGGCCCTGTTACGCTCTATACCACAAAATGGAAAAACAACGCGCTAAGTGAGCCTCCAATTAAACAATGGCTTACTCAAAACAACTTAGATCCTGCTTTGTTTATTATTAAAACCTTCGACCAAGAGCTATTTGGCATTCAAGAAGCTATGGCAGGCTCAGGACTGGTATTTTGTTCAACCACGCTAGTACAACGATTATTAAACACCGAGTTACTTAAAAACTTTAATACTCAAGCAGTTGAATCTGAGTTTTGTTATTACATACCCAATAAACAGCGTTTTCAAACCCGAGATACACGCCTAGTTTTAGAATGGGTAGAAGGGCTGTTGAATTTATAAATGCTAGTTATAAATCAAATTAAGTAATAGCTAAAAGTAGGGGGTTACTGATTTATCTTATTGCTTTAGACTTTGTCTAATAGGCAAAATAAGGATAAAGGGTCAGTCAATAAATATTATGTCTGAAGTCAATATTTGCTCCCCTGGGTTTCTATGTAAGTTCACACTAAGCAATTAGGGGTTATTCATTCTTTCGAAATGATCTTTTAAATTGCCTACTATGTTATGGCATAGAATTATGAACGCCCTCTTCATCTTGTGTTAATCATTAGCAGCCCGTTAAACATGGCGCTATAAATATGTTATTTTATCCGCTGATATATTTAATAGCTATGGAAAGATAAATGAAAATACTCATATGGATTGGAATTATATTTTTAGTCATCCCCCTTGTTGGTGCCTTAATTGCTCTTATTATTGGCTTATATGTTAATAATCCTAGCACGCATAACGCGACTGCTTTTGATAGTAAAATTAGCAATCAATATTACCTACAAGACGGTAAAGTTGTTTATGTTTTAGATGGCAATTTTTTCCAAATTGGAGGCTCTCCAGTAGAAGGAGCTGACCCTGATACGTTCAGTGTGATTAGTCAGTCTTACGCTAGAGATAATAATAGTGTTTATTACAACGGAAGACGGGTTGAGGGTGCTGATCCTAATTCAATTCAGTTGATAACATCGGGTATTAATACAAGTAAAGATGAATCTGGTTATCTTGTTAGTGGTGGCAAAGTTTTTTGTTATGGACAAATGATAGAAGGTGCAGACGCCGCTTCGTTCTCTTATTTGTTGGGCTCATACGCCATGGATAAAGAATATTTATATTACTACATCGATGACAAATTTCCACGTAAAACAATGCCTGAAGCGATTAAAAATGCGAACGAGCGTTATATTCGTCATGGTGAGCAGGTAATTTATCAGGGAAAAATAATTAGTAACGAAGCCAGTCGTTTTAAAATTATTAATGATGAGTATGCCGTAGACGGACAGCATGTTTATTCACATGGTGAGGTTGTTGAAGGCATGGTAGCCGATGGCTTTACGGTGATTACGCCTTACTACAGAAAAGATAAAAATCAAGCGTACTATTTTAATACACCCATTCCAGAAAGTGATCCATCTACATTTAAAGTATTAAATGATTCTGTTGCCAAAGATGGTAAGCACGTTTACTACAACGGTTATATTGTTGACAATAGAACGGTGGCAGAAGTGAGCCGGTCTGATGCCAGCGAGCTTGAGAAGATGTGGAAATGGAATTCTCTTCACTTAAGCCCAACGCGGGTGATTCTGGTTCCTACTGATGATGTTGAAGACATTACAAATAATTTTTATGCTTACAATAACGAAGTGTATAGCAGAAATAATAAACTTGTCGGTGTTGAACCTGAAGATGTGGTTATTCTTGATGAAGATGAAAAAATATTTGTCCGTATAGGATCTCAGGTTTTTTATTATAATGTTGTAGTTGAGGGTGCAGATCCAAACACTTTCACTGTAATAGCCGATCGTTTTTCAAAAGATGCTAAGCATGTTTACTGGGAAGTGTATAAGGTAGTCGATGCCGACCCGTTAACCTTTGAATATGAAGAAAATTTATATGCAGACGAGAACGATGCGGGTGAGTACTACTTAAAAAGATGGGAATAAACGCTCAAAGGTACAGGGTATGGCTATCTACTCTGTATCTTTATTGTGTATTCGACTATGACTTCCAAACAGTCTGATAAGCCCTTACGACAATATCGACGTTTGAAGATCTTGCCAAGTCTTTTCGGGCATTGTGCAGTAAACAGGCATAATCAAGCGCATGCTCAGTACACACAGAAAAAGGCATATAGTTTTGCATTAAGCTCCATCTAAATGAGTATTCTTGCTGTTTTTCACGCTAGGTAGTTGAAAATGCGTGTGCGTTATCGCCAACCATATTTTCAAGTAACGACACCACGCCATGAGTGTTTATAAGTGTACCGTATACATCAAACGCCAGTGTAGTTGCCATTAATGACTCCTGTTTAAATCGTTACTAAAACGCGATTTTATCGCTCAGCTTAATCACCATATCAGGTAATAAAGTACAGTAACACTACCGGCGATTTAAGCACCCACTGTAAACCCCGTTACGATTTGGTTAAAAATACGCACGGTAAGATTGTGTTTGTTGTGGTCAACTAATTCCAAGCAGTGAATTAAGTTTTTCTTCTGCTACACCATGTGATTATGGCTATGTGGCCTGCGCCAATTATAATAATTCATCAAGAAGCTAAGATCTTTTTCAGCGTCTTGATAATTACTATAACCCAATGAGGGAACCCATTCTGTTTTTAAACTTCTAAATAGGCGCTCCATCGGCGCATTGTCCCAACAATTCCCTCGGCGGCTCATGCTTTTTTATCCGGTAACGCAATAACTTTTACTAAAACCTCTTTGCGCCGTATTGGCTTCCTTGATCTGAGTGAAACATCAATTCAGATGGTTTGCCTCGTTGCTCGTAGGTTTTATCTAATGCTATTCTTTCCGTCTAGTTTTTAGATAATAATTAAGACAGATGTAAGCTCTAACTCTTTGTACTAATTATTTAAAAGGATCGTTTAGTGATACACAATATTTCAAAATATAGTTTTTTTTGTTTAATTTTATTGCTCATTTCATTGAGTGCTCATGGGCGTAGCCAGTCGAGTATGTTTTGCGAAATATCCTCTATCGAGGGCCAAGCAGTCACAATTAATAAGAAAAAGTATGATAATGACCTCAAATATGACTTTCAGCTTATAGATGAACATAAAATAATAACCGTTACAGTAGGAGTTATAAGACCTGAGCACGACTCTATTTTATTTAAAAACTCAGCGAAAGAAGCATCGAAGATTGAAATTGTGGAAGACTCACACAAAAGATATGAAAAAATGTGGGAAGAGGAGCTTTTTTATACGGTGACTTTATTACATTCTAAAAACTATATTTGGGAGCAACGTACTGCAAAGCTATCAATTTGGAAAGCTACGTTTAATGAGCATTATAGATTAATAGGCTTTTGGTCAGCAGCAAGCGACGAGGAGATGTTCACTCTTTCATTAAATGCACTAAACGCTTCTAATCAACAGGAATTGGTGCCAACTAATGTAATAGCAAATACTGTTGATGAAATACTTAGCCAGTGCAAAATAAAATCATTAAAAAACGAAATCTAAAAAGTTAAAGGGCTCACTAACACTGCTTCAAATTAACTCTCTACTGGTCAAAAGCTTTACCTTAGCTGTAAACCCCCGTTACATTTTGATTAAAAAAGCCACACGCAAACAATGGTTAACGTGTGGCTTTTTAGCCTTTAACTTTTTTTAATGTAATTACTTATTTAGTAAGTTCTTTTCAAAAAAATCGGCCATCATGGTGTGATAGTGCAAGGTAGTGCCTTTGCCTTCTCGTAAGCTATGTGAGCGATTTGGATATGAGAAAAACTCAAACTGTTTGTTGTACTTAACAAGCTCGTTAATTAAACGCTCTGAGCCTTGGTAATGAACGTTATCATCCCCTGTACCATGAATAAGCAATAGCTTACCGGTTAGGTTTTTGGCAAAGTTAATTGGCGAAGTATTGTCGTAACTCTCAGGATCGGTCTTTGGATTACCTGCATAACGCTCTTGGTAGATAGTGTCGTACAAGCGAATGTCTGGCACCGGCGCTGAGGCAATACCGACTTTAAATTTATCACCATGGCGGAACAATAAGTTAAGGGTTGAGCTGCCGCCGCCTGAGTGACCCCATACACCAACACGGTCGGTATCTATTACATCCCAGCGTTTTGCCATGGCATCTAGCGCATCAACTTGGTCTTGTACTGTGATTGAGCCGATTTTTTTATAAATCGATTTACGCCAATCACGGCCTTTTGGTGCTCGCGTGCCACGGTTATCAACCGATGCCACAATAAAGCCTTTTTGCGTTAATAGTGATTTATACAAGTAGCTGTCGCCTTCAAAGCGGTCTTGCACTGTTGAGCCCCACGGTTCGCCATACACGTAAAAAACGATTGGGTATTTTTTACTGTTATCCATGTTTTTAGGGAACATAATGTAGCCGTCAAGCTCAGTGCCATCCTGCGCATTCACTTTAAAGAACTCGTGATTTGGTAAGCTTTGCTCTGCGAGTTTTTCTTTCAGCTCTTTATTTTCAACTAAGGTTTTAACATTACTGTGATCGCTTACTTTAATGATCTCTTTAGTTGGCGGCGTGCCAAATTGTGAGTAAGTGTGCATTGCCCATGAGGTATCTTTAGACATGTAATAGCTGTTTGAACCTTCAAATTCAGCAGGCGTTACGCGTACAGGTTTACTACTACCATCCAAAGACGTACTAAATAAATAACGTTGACCTGCATCGTCTGGCGAAGCGGTAAAATACATCACGTTTTTATCTTCGTTTAGCGCCAGCATATCAACAATATCGTAATCACCTGGGGTTAAATCGATAATGATTTTGCCATCGCGAGATACACGATAAAGGTGACGCCAGCCGTCGCGCTCGCTGTGCCAAATAAAGAACTTACCATCTTTTGACCAGTTGGCTTTGTAAAACCACTCGATAAAAGCATCGTCTTTATCTTCTAAAATTTTGGTCAATTGCTGTTTTTGCCAATCGAACAGCCAAACCTTGTTGTGGTTTTGCGGGCGGTTTAAGTCTTGGATCATTAATTCCTTACCGGTGCCTGCCCAGCTAATACGAGGAATATAGCGGTCGCGGTTATCGCCTTCAAGTTTGGCCCAGCGGGTTTTCTTATCAGCAAGGCTAACAACCCCCACGCGTACTGCCGAGTTAGTTTCACCGGCTTTTGGGTAAGGAAACTCTTTTAAAGTAGGGTAAAGCTCGTCGGTGTTGTTGATCATGGTGAAAAACTTAACGCCGCTGGTATCTAGCTGCCAATAGGCGATTGATTTGTTATCTGGGCTCCAACGAAAGCCATCAGCAATGCTGAATTCTTCTTCGTAAACCCAATCAAAGTTACCATTAACGATTTTAGCGCTGCCATCGGTTGTAAGCGCTGTTACTTTGTTGCTGCCAACCGCTTGCATATAAATGTTGTTATCGCGCACGTAAGCCACTTTTGAGCTATCTGGTGAGAACTTAGCAAACATTAATTTAGTTGGTTCAACATCTGCGCCACCTAATTGCTGTAATTGATTGGTCTCAAGATTGAGTAACCAAAAATCCCCGCGACTACGAGAGCGCCACACTTGCTCACTGTTGGTAAATACCATCAACCATTTGCCATCTTTTGACCACTGGTAGCTTTCGATTGCAAATGACTCATCTGCGCCCTCAGGCAGTAGTTTTTCAAACTCAACTAGAACTTTGCGGCCAGTACCATCGGCGTTGTAAAATACAATGTCGTTGCCTTTTACACCGTGCTCTTTTTCGTCATCTGCTTTGGCATTTTCAGCGTCGTCTTTTTTATCTTTTTCGCTTCCACGTTCTTCAAGCACGGTGTAGCCGGTGCCATCATCAAGCCATTTAAAGTAAGTGCTACGCTGCGCTTTGAAATATTTATCTTTATAGATTTGTTCAAGCGACAGTGGATTGCTAATTTGATTCATCGTTGTTGTAGCCGTGACGTTGTGTGTTACCGAACAGCCTGATAGCGACAGCCCAGCCAGTACCGACAAAACCAGCCCAGAGGTTTTAAGTAATTTCATGTAGTGATCCTAAAAGGGGTTAGCGCGCGTGTATTTATTTACAAGTCGCATTAGCAACACTTTAGCAAAAATTACTTATAAGATCTGAACGTTTGTCGCAATAAGCATAAGGTTAAACCCAAAAGCCTGCAAGCAAAGTTACAGCCACAGGTACATACTGGCTTTTTTGCCTGAAATTTCTAACTCGTATACGTTTTCACACGGGCGTTGTGCCGCGCCATAACATACATGCAGAGGCAGTAAATGCTCTTCTCGAGGGTGACAAAATTGTGCCCCTGGCGCTAGTTTCCAGTTCGTTAAACGTTGCGTGCGCTCAGGCTCTGCAAGCTTAGGACTTGCTAAAGTATCAATTAACCATTGCTCAAAGCTTTGGTTGAGCTTTTGCATAGCCGTTGTTTGTTTAGCAAAAAAAGCCTGCATGTTATGAAAGGTAAAGCCGGAGCCAATGATCAATAAATTTTCATACTCTATTTGCTGCAACACTTGGCCAATTTTGAGGTGCATTGCGGGATCAAGGGTTGGATTTAGCGAAATTTGTACACATGGAATATCTGCCTCAGGAAACATAATTTTTAATGGTACAAACATGCCGTGATCAAAGCCTCGTTGGGTATCAAGGTTGGTAGCAATACCATTGCTTTTTAAAGCCTGCTGCAGTTGTTCAGCAAGCTTTGGCTCACCAGCACAAGGGTAAGCTAACTGATACGCCTGCTCGGGAAAGCCGTAGTAATCATAAATTAATTTAGGTGTTGCTGAGGCTGTGATTGCAATAGGGTTTGCTTCATAGTGAGCGCTGATCATTAAAATAGCACTAGGCTTAGTAATTTTAGCGGCAACTGATTGCAAACAAGTCACCATCTCTTTATGGCTTGGCTCACCAAGCAGCGGTAATGGGCCGCCGCCATGAGATAAAAAGAAAACATTTGTTTGTTGCATACTAACCCCTTAATTAATCAATGTGGTTATTATAATGCACGCACAAATCCAAATTAACTAGCCACAAAAATGCACAGCTAAAGTGCATTTATTAAGGTTTAGATACCATCAACCAAACCGCGATACTGGCAGGGGTCACGCCCTTAATACCTTGGCTTAACTTCTCGCAGCTGAGTATTTTTAGGCTGTACTTCTTTGCATAACTACTCTGTATCTCAGCCGCTGAAACACTATAAGGTGTGCCACAGCGCTTAGATTGATCATACACACAAGTGATCAATAACTGTGGTGCAGCATTACTCAAGGTAATTATGTGCTGAGCATATTGATTACGAATAGCGTATGGCAGCGCCACCAATGCGCCGCGATCATAAATAGCATCAACATGACCTAAATGATCTGCAGTTAAAGCGAATACATCCCCCACCCAAATGCAGATCCCCTGGGCCTGATACGCGCTAAGTAAACCGTGCTTAGTTACTTTTGGCGTGAGCGCTAACTCAATAAATAACTGCCGAACAGCAAGCTCACTGAGTTCAACACCCACAACGTACATGCCTTTATTAAGCAAATAATGAATGTCGACTGTTTTGCCACACAAAGGGATAAACACACGGCTACTAGCAGGTAAATTTAAGTTAGTAAAATAACGATCTAAACTAGGGATTACTTTACCGTCATGAAAACCAATGTCATTGCTTTGCCAGCGCTTTAACCAATATTCAGCCTGCATTACCCCCCTTCAACTGTAACAGCGCAACCGCAGTTAAATACATGCCAATACCAAATATTGCATGCGATAGTGCACTTTTGAGCCTTGCAGCCATTGGCTTTGCCGTTTTAGCTGCAGCAATGCCAAGCCCAAGCGCAGGCTGCATAATAAAAAACGGGATAACAACGCTAAGCAGCCCAAACAACAGCGCAGGCATTAAGCTTGGCGCTGCAAGCCAGTTATCTGGCATCAGTAATAAAAATAGCAGCGCAAAAATAACCCCGATAAAGTAATGACTAAACCAACCAATTGCGCATTCGTTCGGTTGCACAGCGGCTTTATTAATAGCTAGGTGTTGCCACTTGCCATAGCGCATAAAGCATAGCCAGCGCCCCACCATACAAAAGTTTAAAGAGCTAATACCAAATTTACTAAGTAGCAACGCCCACAGATCAAGTATCGCGGTTGCACCGCTCCCTATAACGATCACTGCTAACCAATCAATCGCTGAAAACATAATGTCACCCTTTGCTGAAAACTAAGTCACTATGATATAGACTTACAAAAACGTTAAATACAAAGCTTTAATCAAACTTAAATTGCAAAAGTGGAATCATGCTAGATGATATAGTGCTGTTTGTGCACATAGTACAACAAGGAGGATTGTCTCAAGCGGGGGAGTATTTATCGCTGCCTGCGGCAACAGTTACGCGGCGTTTACAGCGCCTTGAATCTCGCCTTGGGCAAAAACTGCTGCATCGCTCTGCACGCCAATGCACACTCACACAACAAGGACAGGTGTACTATCAAAGTTATGCCAACTTAGTTGAGCAATTTGAACAAACTCGTTATCAACTTAATCAACAAAAAGAACAACTTAGTGGTAAGCTAAAAGTGCTCGCGCCACTGAATATCTGTCATGGTTTTTTAAAGCCGATGTGGTTGTCGTTTTGCAAGAAATACCCTGATATTCAGTTGGAGCTGATTTTAAGTAATCAACTTGACGATATTATTAAAAACCAAGCTGATTTAGCGCTCAGGATCGGCCCTCAAGCTGATTCGTTATTACAGCAAAAAAAGCTCGCAGAAGCCGACTCTATCTTAGTCGCATCACCTGAGTACCTAACAAATGCAGCAAAACTTGTTGAACCGAACGATTTAAAACATCACCGTTTAATTGGTACAACACTTAGAAATAAATGGCTATTAACGAACACGCAATCATGTGCTACTTACACACACATGTGCCGCTTTAAAAGCATTTATAACGATACTGGCTTTGTAAAATATCAAGTTGCGGATCATCAAGGTATCGGTTTGTTACCGCGCTTTGAAATTATAAATGAGCTACAAACAAAAGAGTTAGTTAGAGTATTGCCACTATGGCAAAGCCTGCCGCGAGAAATTTATGCCATTTGGCCAAGTGGTCGTTTACTTAGTAAAAAAGCGGTTTGTCTTAAAGATTATATGCATAACTTTATCAGTGAACAGTTACCGAACAGTTAAATGTTTTTGTGCCACTGGTACTGCATTTGTTTTGCCGTAAGCTCTGCAAGCTCAGAGCTCCCCAGCTCAGTAACTAATTGCAAGCTCATATCAATTCCTGCAGAAATACCCGCTGAAGTGGTGAATTTACCTTGTGATACCCAGCGCTTATTGCTGATCACATTTAACCGAGGGAACATATTAGCGAGATCCGCAAGATCTTCCCAATGCGTAGTCACCGTTAAGCCATCGAGTAAACCCGCTTTGGCCAGTAAAAAAGCGCCTGTACACACTGAGGCAACTTTAGCAGTAGCACCAGCGGTTTCTCGGATCCAGTTTATTACGGCTGGTTTTTCAAGCTCATGTGTATGTATACCACCGACAACAATGAGTAAATCAATCGCGGGGTGATCAGCAAAACTGTAATGGGGGTTTACACTAAAACCTGCACGGGCAATTATCGGCCCGGCATGCTCTGCCACAAAAAATACCTGCCAATTATTGTCTGCTAAACGCTTTGCCGTGCTAAACACTTCAAATGGGCCTGAAAAATCCAGCACTTCGGCATCATCGTAAATATAAATAGCAATGTTCATAATGTGTTTTCCTTAGCTTGCTCTGCATCAAACATTAACTTTAACCATCTTAAGTCTTTTGCATCTAAATTTGCTTGTTTATGTAATGAGGGATCATCATAAACATCTTTATAAACATGGCAGATAGCAACTTCTGTTAACTCACGCCATTTGTCGTCATTAAACTCTGATAGTGAGCCATCTGCTAAATTAAAAGAACTGATAGGATCATGCTCAGCTTCAGTCGTTCTAAGAGTTAACTCTAACTCTTGTAAAATAGGGTTGATCAACTGTAGCGTATTTGCGGCCTCAAACTCTGCAATTATATTGCTTTGGGCTGCTTTGATTTCTTTTTCAAGTTGATATTGAGACAATTTATCGGCAGAGGCACGCACACCATATTTATTCAGTAGGCCAGTGATACTTGGCAGCATAGCTTTAGCTGCAATGCTGGCTCCTAACAATGGATTTGCAATAGCCGCTAAGCCACCAACCAAAAGCATTCCGTAAGTGAGCTTTTTATCTAAGGCATCAATATCATTAGCAAGCGACTGTAATGAATTAGTTTGCCCGACAGCTTGATCACGCATAATTGCATCAGCACTGTTTAGCATGTAATGGCGAAGTCCGGCCTCAGCATGCTCATTAGGAAAATGAAAAATACGCCGCTTAGGTAAGTTATTAATCTCAGGTACGCCGTTTGGCAAATAACGCATGGTGTGTAAAGCGAATTGATGTTCCGATAGTGCGAAAGGAATTACAAAATAATGCTTTTCATCAAATGACGTAGGGGTTTGCGTACCAAAGCGTTCAAATGACATAAAAATAGGCAGACCATCAATCATTTCTTTTGCTAATACATAGCCTTTATTTAATTCATCAAACATTTTATTAGATGTCGATTTTAGCTTAACAATTCCTTTATTTATAAAATCTTTCATAATTATTTGTTGATCCAATTCGATTCTAGCTGGCTAGCTGGCTAGCTGCCGTAAAGGTTATACAAGCTGGTCTAAAAAGCCCAGCAATTAAATATCAAACTTTAGCAGCTTAAACACTACCTTGCGTTTCAATCACTAAAATACGCGCTTCACCCATAGGGTGGGCTACGTGCTCAGTGCCTATTGAGGCATAAAAAATGTCACCACTTTGCAGTACAGTTGAGTGCGTCTCGCCATCTTGTTTGTAAAACATTTCAACGGCTCCATCAAGCACCACAAAGACTTCTTCGCCATCATTGATATGCCATTTATAAGGTTTATCAGTCCAATGTAAGCGGGTAGTGATGCCATTCATATTGGCAATATTTTTAGCTCCCCATGCCTTTGCTGCGGTGAATTCTTTACCACGAATGATCTGCATACAATTTCCTTATTCATCTAGCTCTAATTGCGCCCGCTCTAAGGTTTCGGCGGGTAGTTCTTTTTGTACTGATACACCAAGCTCTTTAAATTCTGAGGCTTGTTTTATTAGGTTGCCTTTACCGCGATATAACTGCGAAAACGCTTTATCGTAGCTTTCTTTGGCTTTATCTAACTGTTTACCAACACCTTCCATGCTGGTTAAAAAGCCGTTGAGCTTGCTATAAAAACGCTCCGCGCGATTAGCCAACTCTTTGGAGTATTTAGTTTGCTCTTCAAAGCGCCATAACTGTTTCACAATATTTAAGCTGGTTAAAAGGGTAGTGGGGGTGGCAACCAGAATATTCTTTTCTATCGCTTGTTGATAAATATCACTTTGATACTTAAGTGCTTCAACAAAGGCTGATTCTATCGGCACAAACATCACCACCACTTCAGGAGAGTTAAGCCCTGGTAAGTGATCATATGATTTACTCGCCAGCTCATTAATACGCGCTTTTACAGCCTCAACATGCTCTCTAATTGCTTGTTGAGACTCCAGTTCATTATCTGCATTTACGTAGCGGGTGTAAGCGTTTAGCGAGGTTTTAGCGTCAATCACTAAATGCCGACCTTGAGGCAAATACACCACCACGTCAGGGCGAAGGCGGCCTTCTTCGGTATTAAACGATACCTCGCGTTTATAATCAGTACCAGCGCGCAACCCTGCGCTGTCTAACACGTTTTCAAGCATGAGTTCGCCCCAATTACCTTGGGTTTTCTTTTGCCCTTGTAATGCGTTACTGAGCCTGTCTGCTTGCTCAGTGATTGCTTGGCTTTTCGCTTGTAGATGTAATAACTCTATTTTCAGAGCTTCACGTTGTTTTAGATCTTCAACATGAATTGATTCCAATTTATCCCTGAAGCCTTTTAACTCACCTTGGACAGGTTTTAACAGCTGCTCAATACTTTCTTGATTAAGGACTTTAAATTTTTGCGATTTTTCTTCGAGTATTTGATTAGCAAGGTTTTCAAATTCTTTTTTAAGTTGCTCTTTGCTTTCTTTAATATGTTGTAACTGCTGCTCAAAATGGCTTTGCTTTTGCTCAAGCATAGTGCGCATATTATTGAGCTCAACATCACGGGCATTGTATTCGCTTCGTAGTGTTGTTAAATCAGCTTCAGCCTTGCGCCAATAATGGTTGTATTGCTGGCTTTGCTTTTCTTGCTCAGTGAAGCGGGTTTTATAGTGCTGAGTTTCGTCGCGTTGTTCTTGGTGGCTTTGCTTAAGTAAATCGTGTTCATCTATCAAGGCAGTATATTGCTGCTGTTTTTCATTGGACTGTGTTTGCAATAAAGCTAGTTGTTGCTGCTGCTCACTTAGCTCTGCTGTTAGTCGCTTACCACGACTTGCATAAATAACACTAAAAAGCACCGCGCCAACACTAAAACCAATCCCAACACTTACCCAATCAATGTTTGTAAGTAACTGTATATACATAAATAAACTTTAATTAACCAAAAGACACTTCATGATAGCCAATCTAAAAATACCACGATAGGTTTTTTTACTTTTTTATGACTCTAAAAATCATTACAGAGCATTACAAAAGACCCATCTTAATTAGTTATATAAACAATTTTATTCTACACTCAGAACAATAATAAAAACCAACAAGTGGTTTTACTTATACAACAATACAAGGACTGAAAAAATGAACGATATCAAAACCCCAAATATTGAAGTGCAATGTAAAGCAGATAACTACTTTTCCGTTAAAACGTTGACTGTTTTACCTCATACACAAGAAAATTGGTTAACATTTTTTAATAACGAAACAAATCCGACTGAGTCGCTGAGTGTTTTGTTTAATAATGCAGGAAAAAACGATCTCATAAGCACTGAAAAAAGACAATACGTAGAACTTATTATCAGCCTAGATCCGTCAGTGGCTGCCGATTGGGAATTTTATGGGAATGGTGTTGAATATTGTGGTGCAGATAGCAATTGCCAATATAATATATCTACCGAGATCACTGATGACGACACTTTAGTTTTAAGAATTGCTCAAGTAGAGCCGACCTATGAATTTAACGGTGTAGATAAAGACAATCTTGAAAAAGTTGTTGAAGTAACCGAAGGCAAAGAAACTGAGTATTTACCTATTTCGTTTAGGTATACAGCTAAACATGTGCCTTCTGGCAAAATTTATATGTCACAAGATCCTAAAATTGTTGTTCGTAGGCCTGGTGCTACATACTAATATAAAGCACTAGCACAACGAAAAGAAGAGTCATATTGTTGCATTAACGCAATAAACTCTTCTTTTTGGCACCAAGGTTTAAACCAGGGTAAATTAAACCACATCGGGTGATAGCCTATCATTAATGACTTTTCTATATACATTAACGCTGACTGATATTCACCAATCACACTATATACAAGCGCTGCAGTGAACACATATTCATTATGATCTGACGCAATACTTATTGCTTTATTGAGTGCTTGCAAGGCAAGTTTAGCTTCGCCGAGTTGGCTGTATGCTTGTGCGACTTCTAAATAACTATCAAGGGTGTGTTGATCTTGCGCCAGCTCAACTACCTTTAAATAATTAGCCGGATATGACTCACTAAGTCCTAAAACCTTTTCAATATCAGCTAGGTTAAGGCGAAAGCTGATATGCTCTGGGTTTATATCAACCGCCTGTTGGGCAACTATTAATGCTTGCGAAAACTCTCCTTGTAACGAATAAGCAATACTTAAGTTACTTAAATCTATGCTATCAGGTTTAATCTCAATTGCCTGTTTATATTGCTTTATAGCAATGGCTAAATCACCTTCTGTTAGGGCTATATCTGCCAGTAATTGATTTGCCATATAGTTTTGAGAACTTAAGCTTATAACTTCATTAAGCAGCTGCTTTGCCTCTTCAATTTGACCTTGCCACCATAATACTTGCGCTAAATTTTGCTTTATTATTGGATTTGCTCGTATTTTTAATGCAAGTTCAAACGCCTGCTGTGCTTCAGGCAACTGATCTTGTTGTAAATATAATAAACCTTTAAGTTCATAAAGAGCGGTAGAACTTGCTCCAACTTGTTCAGCTTTAGCTAAATACTGCTTCGCAGTTAACCAATCTTGCCTAGCAACCGCGATTAGCATTGCATTTGTAGCAAATGCAGGGGTGTTTTGATACGCAGTTGGTGAGTTAAAAAGTAATTTACTGGCAATATTTAAATACTCTGCTTGCTGTGATTGCTGATATAAACTCAGGGCGACTTCACGTAATAACTCATAGTTGGCATATAACTGCGGGGTTTGTTCTATAGCCTCTTTAATACGCATAAATAATTGATCAGTGTAATCACCAACTTGCTGCACTTTTTGATAAAGCTCAATATGTTCTATTTGTTCTTTGTCACTAAGCTGCGCCATTGCAATATATTTACTATCAAAATCAGGGAAAAGCGCTGTTAATTGCTGACTGCTTAAATGGTACATCTGATTATAACTATCAATTACAATGGGCCATTGCTTACGCGCTTTTACCGTCCAATTTGGCGCCTCGAGCCGAACTAACGTTAAATAGCATTGCGGTTGCATGCAATTAAGCTCAGCGGTCACCACTTCTTGTGCACCCGTTGCTTGCTTTAATTTATGTAACTTATCTGTAAAAGTAAGTTTAGCATTGCCGCTTTGTAAAATGAGCGCAACCTCATCCTGCGAAATAAGATTTAACTGCTTACTATTAATAATACTTTGCCTAATAGCATCATCAATTGTGGCTTTGAGCATATTTGTATCTGCGGATAACAGTGCGGCTGATTTTACCACCGGAGGTAAAAATGCAACATAGTGCTCTGCTGGTTTATGTACTTGCAGCTTATACATTAAGCCTGTTGCAGCCACGGCAATACAAAGCAAAGTCCCTAAAAAAACAGCCTTTTTAGGCGATTTTTTTTGTAATGCGAGTTGCTCTAGTGGAACTGTGTCTTGCGCCAAAATTTCTTGCTGTTTAATAGCTATAATAACGGCTTGTAACTTACGCTCTACACTTTGAGCATCAACAGGGCGGCGGTCTTTTTTTCGTTGTAATAATTGATTTAGTAAATCACATAATTCATTAGGTAACTTGGGAATGATCTCATGTGCATTACACGCTTTACCGTTGGCAATATTATTAGCAATCGTTTGCGCAGATCCTTCACCAAATGGATGACGGCCACTAATAAACATATAGGCCAGCATACCAAAAGAAAATAAATCACTGCGAAAATCTAACGGCTGTTTATTAAGCTGCTCAGGCGACATCGCACTAGCACTGCCACAACTGGATTCATCACGTTGCTCACTAAGCGGCTTATTTTGTAATGTTGCAATACCAAAATCAGTGATTTTTAATTCATTTTTATCAATTAAAATATTGCTAGGCTTTAAATCACAATGCATAACATCTTGACTATGGGCATGGGTTAGACCAGCACACAGTTGTGCTAATAAATTAAGCTTTTCGGAGAGTGTGGTGACGTGCTGATGTTGAAACTGCTGTAATGTTTTGCCTTTTAAGTACTCCATTACAATACAAATTTGCTGCTCATATAAAATTACATCATGTATTTGTACAATATTAGGGTGATTTAAACGAGCAAGCAGCTGCGCTTCAACCAAGGGGTCGCTATGTTCTATTGAGTGCTCAGTAGGCTTTAATAATTTAATCGCAACATAGCGCTTTAAACGTGTATCCTCTGCAAGATACACACTTCCCATACCTCCTTGGTTAAGTAGTTTAATTAATTTATAGTTAGTGATGACTTTATTAAATTTTAATACTGTTTCATGCTCTAACGACATCCGAGGTACTCTCTAATTCACACCCTTTATAAATCATAAAGGATGCGCCAGCAAACCGTACTTTTCGCAATTGTCTTTCGATGATATTTTCAGCATCATGAACATTTACTAAAACTTCTGAAAACTGCTTGCGAGCACGATGTATCTGTATATTTAAATAGCGCATGTCGACACCTAAATCTTTCACTAATTGCTCCGTATTTACCCAACCTTGGTTAGCTGGTAATACTCCTTTTTTAGCATCTAAAGCTCTATAGCGCGCTAAATTTAAGGTTAAGTAGTGATGGCAGCGAACATGCAAATCAAAATCTTTATTATTATTGTGATGTTGAACTTTTAATTCTGATGTTTCTTCATCCAAACTTAGGTTAAAAATAAAGTCTAAATCACTAATATACAATTGTGGTACGGAGCTCATCTGGGTTGCAACTTCCAGATGACTAGAAAGAAACACCCATTGTTCACCACCTAAGGTAATAATACTATGATCTTCTAAGACTTCTCGTATCGTAAACTCATCATCGTGTAATGATTCTAACAACCATTGGCCGCTACTTTGCTCAAAAACAACCACGCTATCAGGTTGCTGCTCAGGCAATAGGTGGTAATGATTAAGCTTAATTGTCTCGGCTGTTTGACTTTGCTCGTCATCTAACTTGATTAATTGGTCTGTAGGAGCACTGAGATCTTTAACCACATAAGTGACCTCTGAATTACCGGCAAAATAAATTTTATCGCCAATACTTAGTTCTTCAGAGTCATCCTTCACCAAACGCTTATGATTTAACCAAGTACCATTCAGGCTTAAGTCACGGATATACCACTTACCATTCAACCACTCAATAATAGTGTGTATTTTCGACACACTCAGATCGTTGACAAGTGTATCTACAGAATATTGAAAGCGCCCAAAACTATGATGCGCATATAAAAAACAATATTCACTTGTATGTTTATTAATTAAATAAGCCATTTTCACTACCTTTTATCGAATGATGAGGTATGTGTCTAACTATTGATATTACAACCAATTCTCTATAATAGACACAACCAAATCAAAATGAAACAAAAAATTAACATTCAATGTATTCATGGGTTAATCCGCAAACAATTGCGGCCAGATAACAGTATTTTAGAAACAAAAAGGCAAAATAAACATTACGTACTATTACAGCAATTGTTTATTAAAGGGATAAGTAAAAGAATGAAATATAAAAAAAGCCAGCTCAAGGTGAGCTGGCCTAATATTACTAAAATAAGTAACTAAAACTAGGGAATCAACATGATGCCTGCGTTGACTGCAATTCAACAACAAGCATAATAGTAGACGCCCCCAAGGTACTTTAGTTCAAAATAAATTTAAAATTGATAAAATAATACTGCATGCGCCAAATAGCAGACATAAAAAAAGCCAGCTCAAAATGGGCTGGCTCAATCATTACTAAAATTAGTAACCAAATAGGGAAATCAACATGATGCTTGCTTAAACTGCAATTCAACAACAAGCATAATAGTAGACGCCCCCAAGGTACTTTAGTTCAAAATAAATTTAAAATTGATAAAATAATACTGCATGCGCCAAATAACAGGCATAAAAAAAGCCAGCTCAAAATGGGCTGGCTCAATCATTACTAAAATTAGTAACCAAATAGGGAAATCAACATGATGCTTGCGTAAACTGCAATTCAACAACAAGCAAAAGAGTAGACGCCCTC
>NZ_JACJEY010000009.1:0-21856 GCF_014164295.1 Pseudoalteromonas sp. SG43-7 | reverse complement strand
AAAAAAGCCAGCTCAAAATGGGCTGGCTCAATCATTACTAAAATTAGTAACCAAATAGGGAAATCAACATGATGCTTGCGTAAACTGCAATTCAACAACAAGCAAAAGAGTAGACGCCCTCAAACTACTTTAGTTCAAAATAAATTTAAAATTGATAAAATAATATTGCATGAGCCAAATAGCAGGCATAAAAAAAGCCAGCTCAAAATGGGCTGGCTCAATCATTACTAAAACTAGTAACCAAATAGGGGGAAATCAACAATGATGCTTGTGTAAACTGCAATTTAACAACAAGCAAAGAAGTAGACGCCCTCACGCTAATTTAGTTCAAAATAAATCAGGCTAATTTGAAATAATGCTAACTTTTTATCAAAGAAAGCATTTGTTGTTCATCAAATTTTGTAAAACTCATTGATTTTTCAGTAAATAATGCATCAACAAGCGCTTGCTTATGTTGTTGCATTTTAAATACTTTTTGCTCAATTGAATTCGCCATTATCAGTTTATAAACAAAAACAGGATTTGTTTGACCGATTCGATAAGCACGATCTGTCGCTTGTTTTTCTACTGCTGGATTCCACCAAGGATCAAAATGGATCACAGTGTCCGCCTGAGTAAGATTAAGCCCTGTACCGCCAGCTTTTAAACTAATTAAAAATACCGACGTTTGACCACTGGTAAATTCTTCGATCACTTTATCGCGATGACGCGTTTGCCCCGTAAGCAAGCTGTAATTGATCTCCAGTGATGCTAGCTGCTGCGCAATAATATCTAATGCAGAAGTAAATTGGCTAAAAATAATAATATTACGACCTTCACTTAACATTACTGGTAAATGGCTACTCAACCAGTCAAGTTTTGCACTTCTAGCTGAGGTGTGTTCGTCAATCAAACGCGGGTGACAACATATTTGTCGTAACTTTAATAACGCCTCTAAAAAGGCTAATTTGCTCTTTTGCGCGCCTTGGGAAGCAAACAGGTCGACCATTTTCTCTTCTAGAGAATCAGTAATGCTTTGATAAATATCTTTTTGCTGTGCTTCGAATTCAAACTCTTTGATCAACTCTGTTTTCGGTGGTAGCTCTTGTGCTACTTCAGCTTTAGTTCGACGTAAAATAAAAGGCAAGATCAGTGATTTAAGCTCTTTAGCACGATCACTATCAGCGTCACGCTCAATCGGAGTCTGAAAATGCTGTTTAAAATGAGCCTGTGAACCAAGCAATGAAGGCATTGCAAAATCTAACAATGATTTCAATTCAAATAAATTGTTTTCAATCGGTGTACCACTTAAACATAAGTTAAATTGAGCATTTAAACGCTTAACTAAACGAGATACTTGCGCACTGTCATTCTTTATATACTGCGCTTCATCAAGAATAATATTCTCAAAATACAACGGCGAGTAGTAAGCGATATCTCGCTTGAGTAATGGATAAGTAGTAAGAATGCAATCTGCCTGAGCTAAATGTTGTAATTGCTCAATCCGCGCGCTACCAAATAGGGTCGTCACTTTAATACTACTGGCGAATTTAGCCATTTCATTTTGCCAATTACTTACCAAGCTCGTTGGGCAGACAATTAGCGTTGGGCCTGCTTGCTCTCGTTGCCGTGCGTTAGCTAAAAATGCAATAACTTGTAAGGTTTTGCCTAATCCCATGTCGTCGGCGAGGATTCCGCCTAACTGATGGCGTTTTAAGAACTGTAGCCATTGAACGCCTTGCTGTTGATACTCTCGAAGCCGCACGCCCGCATTCAAGCCATGTAACACTGTAGTAGCAGTAGCTGGTGCATCTAGCTCAGCTAAATAAGACTCTAAGCTGTCGTCGACTAAGTTAACCGCAAAACAGCTCATCTTCATTAAATGTACTAAAAATGATAAAGGTATAAGTAATTCATCGCGTGTTTTTATAAACTCAAAACGATCTTTAAAATCAGTAAGCGTATCAAAAGCTGGTTTTGTTATTACTCCAAACTGTTTACCATTTGCATAATAATAAAAAAGTTCGCTTTGACGATTAAGTGATTGAAATTCTGAATTATCGTTTGCTAATACGGTGGCAGCTTTAGCGTTTGAGATCATTATTTTACTAACAATTTGATGACCTTTACCACGTTTAACATCCAAGCTGACATTAGTGATTGATTTTTTTATCACTAGTTTTTTATCAGTTACCTTCCAACCACGCTGACGAAGTTTAGGCAAAACCTCGTATTTAAACCAATGCTGATGAATAACTGATTGTTTATTGAAAACAAACTCATTTTGTAAAGCCCCTTTACATAGTTCAAAGCCTAAATTTGTGAGCTCTGTGATAACGGTATTTTCAAGCGATGCATTGAGAATATTTGCTGGTGCTGAGTTTGGAGCGTAATTACCATCTTGATAGTTAAAGGTAAGCGTAAGCTTTAATTGGTTATTGCTATTACTAACATCCACAACAGCACAAGTATCTGCTACCCGTTTTATTTTTTTACGTTCAGATGATTGGTAATGAGGTATTACACCGTCACCAAAATTTGCAGCTAATTGCTTATAGACACGATCAAAATTAGCAGTATGAATGGCTGGGATCGCTTTGATATGAGCAACTTCTTCACCACTTAGTGGCGTACGTAAACGGCCTATGCGTAGTGACTCTGTATCAAGATAAGTCGGTGGTGTGGTTTTAAGTAAGAACCAAGATTGTTTACCCGTTAAACTTACATTTAATTGAATAAGATCTTTTTTGTGTGACCACGAAAAACTCAGATCTTCAGCACTATCTGCTTTAATCGACTGACGAGAGCGCCCAAAAAACAAACGCTGAGAAGCAATCAACTGCTGCAATGCGTTAAATCCCCATTGCCCTCTAAGCTCTAAATTACCAAGTGCATTTTGAGAACGGATCCAACTGTATAAACGAAAATCAGTTTCGAGTAAATCGGATGGTGTTACAAAACTATTAAGCTGCTGATCAGTAAGGTTTCTACCGAGGGTATACTGATGTTCTGCAGAGAAAGCGGCAATTTTTGGTGTTAAAATAACCCGATTGCTTTCTACATCAAGCACAAATAAAAGTACATTTTTAGCTTGTGCTGACTGGTTTTGCTTAAGTGTTGTTAGCTCTTCAAACCAATCATTAATTATATAGTCTTGGCCGTAATCACCTGAATGATCAATCTTCAGCTTTAACAATACAGCAGCCAAGTGGCGACAGTTAGTTTTGGCATTACATGAACAGTGTCGATCAACTGTAAAACCATTGGCTAACTTCTTTATCTCTATATGTTGGGTAAAAGTACTGCCTTGATTTCCAAACACCGAGGCATCAATGACAGAGAAATCATGATTATGCTCTAACCAATTAATTTGACCATTTGCTACGTACTCTTTTGCTTTACTGAGCACAGGAGGCTTAAACAGCTGTTTTATAAATCGCTCAGATAAAGGAAATTGAGTCGCTTGCTCTTGCTTGATCTCTTCAAAAATAGCGAGTAGGTCATTCTTAGATAAGTTAGCAGACATATTGCTCAGGGCAGTAAAAAATAAAAATAATTTTACCAGTATATGATTTATCGGCGTCGAGCTAAAGCATTAAAATGATTAAAAAGACTGGTTGGAGCTGATAAGTTAGTAAAAAAATGATCTCAATACAAAAACAGCTGAATTTAATAGTTAAACACAATTAACCAACAACAAACCCACAAGTTATAAACATATTGTTAATTATTAAGCGCGTTTACAGATCACATTTTTACTAAGGTATAAAAAAATAGCGGTAAGAGTGAAAAATATAGCTAATCAGTTAGTAAAAAAATGATCTATGAGCTCAATAGTAAGGTTTATTGATATTTTAGATCATTATTTTACTAACAAAACACAGTTTGGGATCAGAATTTTACTAACAAAAAAAGCCTTCAGATCAGATTTTTATTAACTAGTTAAATGCATTTAATAACTTAGTTAGCTGTTCTAAGCGCTTGTCAGTCATCACTTTATTATCAATTTTGATTGATAAATCACCACTTTTTAAATTACGTTGCAAGCTGATATAATTATTTTCTAGTAGTGCTTCTCGACGTTGAGCTGACTGTGGCTCAGCGGTAAGTAATTTAGTGATCGTCATTGCACGCTTATCATCACCAATTATATCTTCTAAGCTATTATCGTGTGTCAAATGATTTACTTGCTGATTAAAACTATGCTCATCACGTTCTTTTGCTGCAATCAGTTTTTTAGCTACTTCACGGCCAACATGATTCGCTGTTGGATAAAGGGCAAGTACGGCAGCAGGAAGCTTCTCAAAGGCTTTAATTGCATCAGCAATAGCTGTATGCGATACACCTTCAATGGCGGCTACTTCACGATAAGAGCCTTTTTTTCCCTGTGCAACTAACTCATCTTTTGTTTGTTGATATGCTTGGCCAAGTTCCCAGAGGCTCGGGGCAATATATTGGTCTGACGATACCGCTAAAATCTTAGCATCTAAATCTGTAAAATCACTCGAACTAAGAACCATGTAGTCAGCATTGCCAATTATACATGCCATACGACGACGTGAGCCGGCTAATACCAGTGTTTCATCACCTTTGTCCCAACATAGGGCGGGGTGTTGGTTACGACCATCCTCGGCTATTGCAGGGAGTATATCAGCGACAGACTTTTCATTGAGTAACACTTGAACACGACGATTTTTTGCGTACACCTTGGTGGTACTTTCTATTTCAGCATGCGGGATCACTTTGCAAACAAGTGTGATCTGACGATTAGGATCGCTTGGTGCAGGCATTTTGATCACATCGCCTGCGTTTGCTCGTTCTAGTAATTCATCAAGATTACTATTACCAATTGAAGTAGCAAAAGGATCTAAGCTGGTGTCATTTTTACGTTTTTTAGCCATTTTTTGTTAACTACCTTACTTAGTTTCATTCAATTGAGATTGTGTTGATTGCCAGTTTGAACGGATCAGCATTTCTAATTCATCAACAACATCTTTTATATTTTCTTGAGCTCTGATCAGTGATTCTCTACTTGCTAAACTGTCAGATGTTTTTTGATCAAAAATAGTATTGAATGACGAAGAGCTCGCTGTAATTGCCGAGCTGTGGTTAATTGGGTAACTCATTACCTGACGACCAAATGCACTGCGTACATCTTTAACGATGTCACGCTGTGAATGATTGCCTTTTACGTAATTAGTTACTAAAAATTGCATAAAGTCCCAACCTTCATGACCTAAAGATGCAACGGTATGATAGATTTCGCCTAAACGTTTTAAATATTTGTTATTAGCATCGAAATCAACGGCTTCAGGATGTACCGGGATCAGCATTGCCGTAGATGCCATTAAAGCATTGTAAAACATGAAGTTAAGAGATGGAGCTGTATCAATTAAAATGATATCGAATTGATCCTTAACCGGATCAATGACTTTTTCTAATAGTTTATGGTAATGACGGGTTTTTTCATAACTTGAACTATCTTTTAGCAACGTTGCAGTTTCGTGTTCAAAGTAAAAGTCATCCATACCAGAAGGCAAAATGCGTATATTTGGGATATGCGTAGGCAAAAAAGCATTTGTAACAAGTTGCTGCCAAGTTTCATCTGGATCTAAGTCAATGCAATCTCGCATTAAATCACCGACCGTGATCGGTTCAGGTTCACTGGGTGGGAAAAAACTCGATGATGACCCTTGCGGATCTAAATCAATAATACCAATACGGTAACGTTTAATGTTAGTCGTAGCTAGGGCTGCAGCAATATTTACCATACTGGTTGTTTTACCACAGCCGCCTTTTAGAGAGTTAATAACAATAACTTGTAATTTATCGTCAACATTGCGGTGATCTGGCTGGATATCCATTATATCTGCCATAGCAAATATATTTACCAAGGTGTAAGCATAATGGCCGTTAGCACCGCGTTTAATGTTTAGCTCATCAAAATCACCATTGTCATGGCGGCGTTTTAAGGTACGATTGTTACAGCCTAACAGATCTGCTGCTGCTTTTTGAGTGTAAGTTCGAAGCTCTTTTTCTTCAGATTTTAAGTGGGCACGATAATGCTGAATACGTCCTGCTAATGATTTTTCTGCGACTTCTGCAGTTGCTTTTAAAAGCCGATAGGTGGATAGCGCATTATTATGAATTGACATACTTTATTCCTCAAAGTTAGGTATTAAGTATAATGTCCATTCAATTGACTGTAAACAACTATTTATGACGACATGGCTTTTAATAACAAGACATTTAGAATTAATTTGTAATTTTAAAATTGCTTAGTATAAATAAAGAAGTTTAAAGGTGGTTAAATATATAAGGTAGTAAAGGTTAAGGGCATAAAATAGACATCTAAGTTTCTGATATATATAAATAATAGTAAAAAAAGTGGATCAGGTTTATACTTGGTTAAGATCAGATCTTTAGTAACTGACAGATCGTAATTTTACTAACTCTGAATCAGATACTTAAGTTATGCACAGTTTGAACACAGGTTTACGCACAAAAACCGCTGTTGAGATCAGTTTTTTACTAAGATAATTAAGAACTTATCCACTTACAATCGGGATAAATAGGCTGTTCAATTAGTATAGATCTGATCTGTAGTAGGTATAGATCAGATCTATGCTAACTGATTCGATGATTATCCACAGGCATTAGTAAAAATTAGATTTATGTCGTGTATTTTTGGTTAAAAAACAAAAATACACGGACAAAAATACGCGTGAGTTAGTAAAATTTAGACTTATAACCGTAGTGTTAGTAAAAAACTGATCTGAAAATCAAGATCATTAAGGTTACTTAGTAAAATAGTGATCTGAACATATATTTTAATCCCAGATCAGTTTTGTACTAACTTAAACATTTAACTTTTTCTGTTTAATGTGTTGTTATTAGCTGTCGCAATAAAATTGGAAATAAGAACAATGAACCGAAAGGTCAACATCTCGGTAGATAACTTACCCGATACATTACGGGGTCAGATCCACGGGGTGGAAAGTGCAATAGATAACGAAAGCCTCGCATTATTTACAGACAATAAAGATGTGCGGGTTTCATTAGAAAATGCAGCGCATGGACTAAGGGCCTATTCGAATACTTTTAATCATTATGATTTGTGGGGACGTTTTGTTCGCTCAGGCCATAAAAAATTACCACTCGAAGAAGCACCTAAAAAAACCATTATTACTCGAAAAATATCCGAAAAAGTGGATGGCATTTTGTATGATGGTGAAATTAAAATTACTCCAGCGGTAGTAAGTACCCGTAAAGACGGTGAAGATGTTGAATATTTAGTTTGGCCATCAGATCGTGAAGAAAAAGTAGAACGTGCATTAATCCGTTTAGCTTCTAAAGGTAAAATTGTTAAAATCAATTTTAAGTCCGGTATTCAATATGCCGTGGTTTTTTCGATGAACGAATTAGCGCAAGAACTTAAAGCTGTTGGGCAATCAATGCCTTACCCACAAATCAAAGAAGCATTAGAAGCACTGCAAGGTTCTAAGCTATCGTTTAAGTATTCAGCGACAGATACTAAAAATACCAATATTGATGATTCATTTTACGAATCAAATATGAACTTTCTTTCTTCTTTGCACTTTAGTGGTAAAAAAGGGCAGGGCGGTAATGTTAAATGTGTTGCGTGCTTGAATGCGTTTGTCCATAACATGATCGATAACCTCGAATACAAAGGTTACTATTTCAATAGTGCGCAAGAATTAAAGCGCGGATTATCTCGCTGGATGATGTTGCGTCTTTATCATCTTTGGCGCTATGCGGCACCAGGAAAAACATATCATTTTAGATTGTTATCTATCATGGAAAAATATGGCTCAATCTATTCAACTGACGATATCACTGAAAATAAATTAAAAGCATTGCGTCGTGATATGACCACTACAATGAAAGATCTTATCGAAAAAGGTGCTATTTCAGAATATAGCATTACGAATGTTAAAGATGATAAAACTGGTAACATTGTAGATTATACATACGAGATGCATCCTTCAGATCAGTTTTGTGATGAAATACTTACTTTGAATAAGCATAACAAACGTATTGAAATTCAAGGTGGTAAACGCATAGTTGAAAATGCAGTTTTAATCGACGAAGATAAAATTGAAGAAATAGTCAAAGATTAACTTACCGCTTAAGCTTATTCTGACTAAGGCCGCTATATAGCGGCCTTTTTAACATAATTATTTATCAACTTGTTCCAAATATAATCTATCAACAAGAAAATCATACTCTCGTTTACGCGGATGGCTTTGTGGTTTTTGATAATCTGATAACGTACCTAGTTTTACATCCGGTTCAGGGTTTATCAAAATAAAAGGTAGTGCGGCACTAACATGATAACGATTTTGCGCGGTGTATCTCACATTTACTTGTGGGCTAACGCGGGTGGGGCGTCTTATTCGTAACTTATCTTTATCTCCTAAACTAGCGACACGTAATTGTTCTTGAGCAACGAGTGTTTGCCAACTGAGTTGATCTATCATTCTAGGATTGGAATAACCGGCTGATTTTTCGAGCATGGCTAGTGCCATCTTTTTTGTCAGTGTTTTAGTCGCGTGTTTGTGCATCCAGGTAAAACGAACTGAAAAAGGGGAGTTTACTTCAAAATGAATTTTACGGTACGCGGCGAGTGTTATTAAATTTGGTATCGCATTATGAACCGCTTCAAAGCGAGCATCATTATTATCAATGGCTAGAATACATTCTTTAAATGCAGCTTTAGCTTTATTTAATTGTTGAATTCGAGCAACAAGTTGTTTTTGATCCGCATTTTTTATTACCAGTAACCCAGGGTGACGTTTTAAAACACGACTACTTAAGCCTGATTTTTTATAGATATCGTTAAATGAATTTAAAATCAACTTTTGGCCCGTAGCACCTGTAATTTTCGTAACATTGATCGATTGAGGGACTATCTTTTCATCGTTACTATCAATATCAGGCAATTGATAATAATCAGCCTTTGAATAATCGCATTGCATTAAATCATCAATAAAGTGATTAGTTAAATCACTAAGTAAATCGAACTGACTGCGAATTTGTACTTTAGTTACCATAAGAACACATCATACAATATAGATGATAATAGTCTACCATAGCCGCAGTTAAACTAAAAACAAAGCAGCGCACAATCACCTGTTTATTTATCGTTTAATTTTACTCGATGCTATGTATATACTATAAATCAAATGAAGTATGATGTGTTCTTTGTTCTTGGTAAGGACCTTATAACGGATAGGTTGATAGTTTTTCTAACTTAAAAGTTCGATCATCTCTAGATAAGTATGTTTAATTATTGCCTTTGAGCTGATGATTAAGTACATCATGTTGCTGCAATTGTATAATCTCCGATGCGATAGAGGTATTTACCTCAAGTATAAGTTGTGTAATTAAAGGGTGAGGACTAACTCTATTGTAGTTTTCAGTTGCCAATGGATACTGGTATATCAATGCAACAATTTACGGGAGCTTATTGATGTGACCAATTCTATAAATTACTCATAGGCACACTATTTCAATTTTGCTTCAGGGGATTATCTAATTTGAAACAGCTTACAAATTATCAGTCGTGCAGTTGCAGTGAGTAAGTTTATGGCTATGAGCACAAAAATAAACTGCGCTTACAGACTTTATAACCATGAAGCTTAAGTAATCGTCGATATAGTTAAAGAGCTGAACTACAGTGATAACAAGCTGCTAAACCTATCTAGTTTAAGCCAGGCATTATAAAAATGTTGTATGAACGCTGAGAAATAGGCCAATAAGATGTATAGGAGTTGGAGTTAAACCAGCGCTCGAATTTTACAATTACATACTATTGCCTTAATTTAATTGCAGTGTCATTCAGGCTTGAATTGACAACTATCAGTAATTTGAGATACGTGCCAACATGAATCAAACAAGGTAGTTACAAGCAACATCAGACGAACTGAATTTCATCTAATTTAGGTATACCTCTTTATTACTCAGCACCCTTAGCACATATTTTAAACTTCAGCCATTTGATATAAAAAATAATCTAATTTCATCTGTAAAGTTAAGGTTACATAGCATTGCAATTTTAGTATGATGTGTTCTTATTTTTAGTTGTAGAGTAGGCACTTAGTTTATTTACTAAGGTCTCGCTGTATTATTTAATTTTATGTTTTATATTAATAAGTTAAACAATACCCTGTGCATATTTTAAAAAATAAAAAGGTGGCAGAACAGTGCAAATCATCAATAATATTTATCTCATAACTAAATAATTGATAATTAGCGAATATAGTCCTTGAACAGGGGCACTGCATACGTTAATTTTCATCTATCAGGTAAATGTAGGAATGAGGAAATTAATATGCAGTCGTGGAACCCAAATAGCTGGAGAGAGCTCCCAATACTTCAGCAGCCACAGTATCCAGATCAAGAAGCGCTGAAAACTGTTGAAGGCCAATTAAAGAGTGCACCGCCACTGGTCTTCGCAGAAGAGACCCGTAGTTTATTTAAACAACTAGAAGACGTTTGTGAAGGCCGTGCCTTCTTACTTCAAGGTGGTGATTGTGCTGAATCATTTAGTGACTTTAATGCCGCTAATATTCGTGACACATTTAAAACAATATTACAGATGGCAGTCGTACTAACTTATGGCGGTAAATGCCCTGTAGTTAAGATTGCGCGCATGGCAGGGCAATATGCTAAACCACGCTCAGCAGATTTAGAAACCATTGATGGGGTATCTTTACCTTCATACCGTGGTGATATCGTAAATAATTTTGAGTTTACTGAACAAGCGCGTATTCCCGATCCACAACGCTTAATGACGGCTTATCATCACAGTGCAGCAACATTAAATTTATTACGCGCATTTGCACAAGGTGGACTTGCAGATTTACATCAGGTAAATCGCTGGAACATGGGTTTTGTTGCAGCAAACCCACTTAAAGAAAAATACCAACAACTTGCGGATAAGATTCAAGATGCGCTTGAGTTTATGGAAGTGTGCGGTATTAACTCAACAATTGCACCAAGCCTTAAAGAGACTGATTTATACACCTCTCATGAAGCGTTATTACTGGGGTATGAAGAAGCGCTTACTCGCCGTGATCATCTATCTGGCGATTGGTATGACTGCTCAGCACATTTTGTTTGGATTGGTGAACGTACTCGCCAACTTGATCATGCACATATCGAATTCTTTAAAGGTATTAAAAATCCAATTGGGGTAAAAGTTGGCCCAGGAATGGATCCTGACGACTTAATTCGTTTAATTGATGCGCTTAATCCAGATAACATCCCAGGGCGCTTAACATTAATTACACGTATGGGTGCTGATGTACTTCCTGAAAAGTTGCCGGCCTTAGTACGTCGCGTTCAACAAGAAGGCCGTAAAGTAATTTGGAGTTCTGATCCAATGCACGGGAATACTGAAAAAGCGACATCAGGGTATAAAACCCGAAGCTTTGACAATATTTTGCGTGAGATCAGCCAGTTCTTCGCAGTTCATAAAGCTGAGGGCTCATATGCAGGTGGTGTTCATTTAGAAATGACTGGCCAACATGTTACAGAGTGTACTGGTGGTGCTTACGGATTATCTGATGACGATCTAGCACAGCGTTATCGCACACAGTGTGACCCACGTTTAAATGCTGATCAGGTATTAGAACTTGGCTTCTTAGTTGCAGATTTATTAAAAGACGCACGTAAGTAGAGTTAGTCCAAAAAATCAAAAGCCGCAGATGCGGCTTTTTTAATGTCCGATATTATTTTTATACCTAGTGTAACTAAAATTAAAAATATTGAAGTTAGTACTTACGTCGCTCAAGGTTAGTATCAGAAATGATCTTAGCGGAAATTTCTTCTACAGAATGATGGGTCGAATTTAAATACGCCAGCTTATGTTTTTTATACAGCATTTCAACTTCGCGTACTTCGATTCGACATTGCTTAAGTGAAGCGTATTTTGAATTAGCCATACGGCGTTGGCGAATATCAGCCAACCTGACTGGATCAATCGTTAAACCAAACAGCTTATGCTTATAGGCTACTAAGCACTGTGGTAAGTTACCCGAATCTAAATCTTCTTCAGTGATGGGGTAGTTAGCTGCTTTAATACCATACTGTAGCGCTAAATATAAACTAGTTGGCGTTTTACCACTTCGGCTTACGCCGACCAAAATTATATCGGCTTCAGCATAGTTACTTATATTAGCGCCGTCATCATTCGTAAGCGCATAGTTCACGGCATCAATTCTAAAGTCATAACTTTTTTCATGCATTGAATGAGTACGATGAATTTTAGGCACCGGCGCTACTTTCAGTTCTTGCTCAATTTTCTCACTAAATGTAGTTAAGAAATCATAAGTAACGGCGTTCGATGAGCGAATAATTTCACTTAAATTGTGATTAACAAAAGTAAAAAAAACCAAAGGTTTTTCGCCTTCGCGTTGTGCCGTTGCATTGATCAATGCTTTTATTTCGTTCGCTTTTTTTTCAGTTTCAACAAAAGGGATAGTTTTATGATTAAATTCAACGGGAAATAATGACAAAGTGGCGTGGCCAAATACTTCAGAAGTGATAGCTGTACCGTCAGAAATATAAAATGCAGTTCTCATATTAACCTTTTTATTACGTTTAATAGTTAAAATAGCCACCCTACGGTTTACGTAAGGTCTATTGCCAGTGTAGAATGAAGGTGACCTTTTTAGAAGGTTTTCTTTCTTAACTCTCACAGTTATTACTACAATTTGTTTTTTTGGAGAAAGATCCGTGCAAGAATACGTTCTCTGGTATCAAGAGCTTGGTATGCAAGATGTTCCTCGTGTTGGCGGCAAAAATGCCTCACTCGGCGAAATGATTTCTAACCTAGCAAACGCTGGTGTACAAGTCCCAGGTGGTTTTGCTACTACCGCAGACGCATTTAATGAGTTTCTTGAGCAATCAGGACTAAATGCAAAGATCCACGACATTTTAGACACACTGGACGTGGAAGATGTAAATACACTAGCAAAAGTCGGCGCTGATATTCGTCAGTGGATTATCGACACCCCATTCCAACCTAATTTAGACCAAGCCATTCGCGACGCATACAGCCAACTCCACGGCAATGCAGCAGACGATGTTTCATTCGCAGTACGTTCATCAGCAACAGCTGAAGATATGCCTGATGCATCATTCGCAGGTCAGCAAGAAACCTTCCTAAATGTACGTGGTATCGACTCAGTAATGGTCGCCATCAAGCATGTGTTCGCATCGCTTTTCAATGACCGTGCCATTTCATACCGTGTTCACCAGGGTTATGATCATCGCGGCGTAGCATTATCTGCGGGTATTCAACGCATGGTACGTTCTGATAAGTCATCGTCTGGCGTTATGTTCAGTATTGATACTGAATCAGGTTTCGAAGATGTAGTGTTTATCACCTCAAGTTATGGTCTAGGTGAAATGGTTGTACAGGGCGCAGTAAACCCTGATGAATTTTATGTTCATAAACCAACACTTGCTAAAGGTAAGCCATCTGTAGTGCGCCGTAATATCGGCTCAAAAGCGATTCAAATGATTTACTCTGCCGATCAAGCGCATGGTAAACAAGTAGAAATCGTAGACGTAGATGCAGCCCTTTCAAATAAATTCTCAATTACCGATGCCGAAGTTCAAGAACTTGCAAAGCAAGCTGTGATCATCGAAAAACATTATGGCCGCGCGATGGATATCGAGTGGGCAAAAGACGGTAATGACGGCAAGCTATACATTGTACAAGCTCGCCCTGAAACAGTTCGTTCAAACGAAGATACGAATGTTATGGAGCGTTTTCAACTAAATGGCAGCAGTGCTGTTGTCGTTGAAGGACGTGCCATCGGTCATAAAATTGGCTCTGGTGTTGTTCGTGTACTTGATTCGATTAAAGAAATGGACCAAGTTCAACAAGGTGACATTTTAGTAACCGACATGACTGATCCAGATTGGGAACCTATCATGAAACGTGCTGCAGCGATTGTAACTAATCGTGGTGGTCGTACATGTCACGCGGCAATCATTGCCCGTGAGTTAGGTATTCCAGCAGTTGTAGGCTGTGGCAATGCAACTGACCTAATTAAAGCAGGCCAAGAAGTAACCGTATCGTGTGCTGAAGGCGACACTGGCTTTATTTATGAAGGTATTTTAGATTTTGAAATCCTCACTTCACGTGTCGATAAAATGCCTGAACTACCAATGAAAATCATGATGAACGTTGGTAACCCAGATCGTGCATTTGATTTTGCACGCTTACCACACTCAGGTGTTGGTCTTGCTCGCGTTGAATTTATTATCAACCGTATGATTGGTGTGCATCCTAAAGCATTGCTAAATTTTGATGCTCAAACAGATGAGTTAAAAGCTGAAATCACACAGATGATTGCCGGTTACGAATCACCGGTTGAATTCTATATTGCTAAATTAGTTGAAGGTATTTCGACCTTAGGCTGTGCATTTGCACCAGAGCGTGTAATTGTTCGTATGTCTGATTTTAAATCAAATGAATATGCCAACTTAGTTGGCGGACAACAATACGAGCCTGAAGAAGAAAACCCAATGATTGGTTTCCGTGGCGCAGCACGTTATATTTCGGAAGATTTCCGTGACTGTTTCGCACTAGAGTGTGAAGCAATCAAACGTGTTCGTAACGACATGGATATGGCCAACATTGAAATCATGATCCCATTTGTACGTACCCTTGAAGAAGGTAAACGTGTTATTGAATTACTTGAAGAGCATGGTCTTAAACGTGGCGAAAATGGCTTAAAAGTAATCATGATGTGTGAACTTCCATCAAATGCATTACTTGCTGATGAATTTTTAGAACATTTTGATGGCTTTTCAATCGGTTCAAACGATTTAACGCAACTTACACTTGGTTTAGACCGTGACTCAGGATTAATTGCCCATTTATTTGATGAGCGTAACCCTGCAATCAAAAAACTACTTTCTATGGCAATTCAAACTGCCAAAGCAAAAGGAAAGTATGTTGGTATTTGTGGTCAAGGTCCATCAGATCATGAAGACTTTGCTGCGTGGTTAGTAGAGCAGGGAATTGATTCTGTTTCACTAAACCCAGATACAGTACTTGAAACTTGGTTATACCTTGCTAAAAAATTAGCAAAATAATCGTTAAAGTATAAAAAATGCCAGCGTTATTGCTGGCATTTTTGTTTACTCAATATGTTATAGCCTATTTATAACTTTTATCGGGCTAACTTCTTATCTAAGAACGCGCAGGATTTTGTCAGCGCTTTTTGGCAAATTGCTAAATAATGGCGTGCTTTAGGGTAATAAAAAGAGAAACACATAAGCCCTGCAATAAAAAAGATCAAAGAAGGGCCTGGTACAATAGCAAAAAATAATCCCAGCAACATAAATAAACTACCGGCTAAAACTAATACACATTTTTTCATTTCAATTCCCTCGCAATTAAGCATCTACTATGAGTATAAGTAATCACAGTCTTTTTATGATAAAAAGAGTGTTACAAACTGTAAAATCTTCAATTTCTATTGCTCTTTAGCATGATATAATCGAACAAATGCCTTAATTTACTACCGTCATGATAGCAACTATTAGCCAACAAGATGCCGCGACCGATTTAGTCGCAAGTTACTTAAAAACTATAATTAAACAAGGGTTTACTGGCGACACTGATGCAAGTTATGCCACTCGTATAACTGCATCAACTGATAACAGTATTTACCAGCAGTTACCGCAAAGTGTTATTTTTCCTAAAACTGAAAAAGATATTCAAATTGCCCTGCAAACTGCTGCACAAGACCCTTATCTATCGCTGACTTTTGGACCTCGCGGCGGTGGTACAGGCACCAACGGTCAATCATTAACTCCCGGGATCGTAGTCGATTTATCACGTTATATGCGAGAAATCCTCGAAATTAATCCTGAAGAAGGTTGGGTTAGAGTGCAAACGGGCGTGATTAAAGATCAACTAAATGATTTTTTACGCCCTTATGGATTTTTCTTTGCACCTGATTTATCAACGAGTAATCGCGCAACAATCGGCGGAATGGTTAATACCGATGCATCAGGACAAGGCTCACTGGTGTATGGTAAAACTAGCGATCATGTTTTAGGACTTACCACTTATTTAGTCGATGGCACACAAATGTCAACGACACCAATTGACATCGATAAAGCCAAACTAATTGCTGAACAAAACACTACAATCGGTAAACTGTACGCAACAGTGCTTGATATTTGTTTGTCTGAGCGGGATGCAATTTTAGCCAAGTTTCCACGTTTAAATCGCTTTTTAACCGGATATGACTTAGAACATGTGCTAAGTGATGACTTACAAACCTTTGATATGAGTAGGCTAATAACTGGCTCAGAAGGTTCGCTTGGTATTGTTACTGAGGCTAAATTAAACATCACACCTATTGCTGAATTCAAAACCTTAATCAACATCAAGTATGATAGCTTTGATTCGGCACTGCGGCATTCACCGTTTTTGGTCGATGCTCGTGCTACCTCAGTTGAAACCGTTGACAGCAAAGTTTTAAATCTTGCACGTGAAGATATAATTTGGCATTCAGTATCGGACTTAATAACCGATGTGCCAAATAAGGATATGCAAGGGCTTAACATGGTTGAGTTTAATGCTGTATCGCCTGATGACATAAAAGACAAAGTTGAATCGCTATGTGCATTACTCGATGATTGCGTTGCACAACAAAAAAATGGCGTAATTGGTTATCAACTTACCAGCAGTAAGGCTGATATTTTAAAAATTTATGCCATGCGTAAGAAATCAGTTGGCTTGTTAGGTAATGTTAAAGGCGCACAAAAACCTTTGGCGTTTGCTGAAGACACCGCCGTACCACCTGAGAATCTTGCAGATTATATTGTTGAATTTAGAGCTTTGCTCGATAGCCATAATTTACAATACGGTATGTTTGGTCATGTTGATGCAGGGGTTTTACATGTACGACCGGCACTTGATATGTGTGATCCCGAACAAGAAAAACTACTGCGAGTGATCTCTGATGAAGTTGTTAAACTCACAGCTAAATACGGTGGTTTAATGTGGGGCGAGCACGGCAAAGGGTATAGAAGTGAATATGGCCCTGAGTTTTTTGGTGAGCATTTATTTACACAATTACGCCGTATAAAATCAGCTTTTGATCCTAACAATAGGATTAATCCCGGTAAAATATGCACTCCAATTGAAAGTAAGGACTCACTAGTTAGCGTTGACGATCAAAAGCGTGCGTGGTTCGACAAACAAATTTCGGTTGATGTTAAAACTAGTTTTAATAATGCAATGACATGCAATGGCAATGGTATTTGCTTTAACTATGATGAAAACTCTCCTATGTGCCCATCATATAAAGTAACCGGTGATCGTCGTAATTCACCTAAAGGTCGCGCAAGTTTAATGCGCGAATGGTTACGATTACAAGAAGCAAAAGAGATTGATTTAATTGAGGTTGAAAAAGAACTTAACAAAGGTGAAGTGATCACCTGGTGGGAACGTTTTCAACATAGCCGCGATAAAAAGAAAGGCGTGTATGATTTTTCTCATGAAGTTAAAGCCTCAATGGATGAGTGTTTAGCGTGTAAAGCATGTACCACAGCGTGCCCAATAAAAGTTGATGTACCGACTTTTAGATCACGTTTTTTAAATTATTATCACAGTTACTACGCGCGCCCACTCAAAGATTATCTAGTCGGTAATATTGAAGCCAGTGCACCATTAATGGCCAAATTTTCAAATGTAATAAACCCAATTGTAAAAACTAAATTAGTCAGCTCATTAATAAAAAAATCTGTTGGCTATGTTGATACACCCGTACTCAGTTCACCACGTTTAACAAAACGGATTAATAAAACACACGAATTTAATTTTGCACAACTTTCAGGCTTATCTCCCGAGCAACAAAGTGAGTATGTACTAATTGTGCAAGATCCGTTTACCAGTTTTTATGAAGCTGAGCTGGTAGAAAGTTTTATAAAAATAATTTCCGCACTAGGCAAGAAGGCAATACTGTTACCGTTTAAGCCAAATGGAAAACCGCAACACGTTAAAGGTTTTTTAAATGAATTTAAGATCACAGCAAAAAATGCAGCAACATTTTTAAATTCATTATCTGAAATAAATGCACCACTTGTAGGTTTAGATGCATCATTAGTAATGTGTTATCGGGATGAATATAATTCTATTTTAGGTGATGAACGTGGTGAATTTGAAGTGCTACTTGCTCATGAATGGTTAGCAACACAATCTTTTAAATCATTAGCTAACAAAGTTGATAGCAATATAACATTTACGTTATTAAGTCATTGTACTGAAACAACCGCTTTACCAAAAGCGGCGAATGTATGGCAAATAATTTTTACTGACTTAGGCCTAAAACTTAATACAACAGCAACAGGGTGTTGCGGTATGGCAGGTACATATGGACATGAAGCGCAAAACCAGAAAAACTCTCGAGCATTATATGAAATGAGTTGGCAAGGTGTTGTAGAGAAAAATAAACCTGAGCAATTATTAGCAACCGGTTTTTCTTGTCGTAGCCAAGTTAAACGCTATGAAAAATTCAAACCAAAACACCCAATAGAACTACTAGCAGATAAGCTAAGCAATAACATTTAATATAAAAATGCCGCACGCTTTTAAAAAAGAATGCGGCATTTTTTATATCGTTTTTTTATTTTAAATAACTATCAGCAATAGGCTTGGTGCTCATACCATGAATAAAAACACTAAATAAAATAGTTGTCATAGCAATCGTAGCTATAAGGTATTTATTTTCGATGCCGCTATCGATCACCATTAAAGTAAATACAATAGATGCTAAGCCTCTCGGGCCAAACCAAGCAAAAGTAAAACGTTCTTTCATTTTTAATTTAGTAAATTGTAATGACAACATCACAGGGATAATTCGAATAAGCGTTGTACTCAGTAGTGCAAATACAGTAAGTGGCCATGATAATTCTGGCAAAACTAAATAGCTGCATACAAAACCAAATAAACACCAGATCAACAAACCAGTAAAGTCCGCGATGTGTTCACTATCTTCAACGAGTTTTAAGCGCAAAGGCTGATCGGTAAATCTATCAAAAATTAATCCAGCAACAAATACCGCAATAAAACCACTGCTATGCAAACTTTGTGCGATTGAAAAAATGGCCATTGCCATACCAACCACTAAAAATGGGCTACTATTATTTGAAAAATAATGACGTTGCATGGCAAATTTAATCGCGGGAATGATCAATCCCATTGCAGCAACTGCAACCAGAATAGCCACACCTAATTCACGCGCAAAAACAATGACCGTATCAAAAACCGAAAATGTAGATGCAGGCTCTTTTGCTAACAACATCAAGACTAAAAATATTGGCACACATAAACCATCGTTTAAACCACTTTCAGTATTGATCCCTTCACGAATTTTTTCAGGCACCGCGCTGCTATTTAATAATCCTTTACTAAGCGCTGCATCTGTCGGCGTTAATATTATTGCAACTAGTGCAGCTTGAATAAGTGTCAGCTGGGTAAACATTAAACTCGCAATAATAATTCCAGCAAACAAGGTAAGTGGTAAAGCAATAAAAAGTAATAGGCTAGGGTATTGAAAACTGTGTTTTAAAACCATCAGTTTGGTTTTTGCGGCATCAGTAAATAAAAATATGCTCAGTGTTAATTCTATTAAAGGTAATAAGTGATCTAAGTCTCTGGTTAAATATGCCGTTTTACTTGGTAGCATAAACCCGATCAACGCACCGATAATAACAAAAAACATAGGTCCGGTAATTTCAGCTCGCTCTAATTGATGCATAGATAATGAATAAATTAAAAAGGCTAAACCCACTGCAGCTAATACAACATATTCCATTTAGATTTTCCTTTTAAGTCCAGATTTTGCTCGTTCTTTGATATTTGTCTGAATATATATTTGATCGGTGGTGGCAATTTTGGCATGTCCTAAATCTTCTGATAAATGTTTTAAAGGGCGAGTTTGTGCATCATGCGTAGCACCAGTATGTCTGAGCCAATGCGCTGTTGCCGATTCTAGTTGCTCGGCATCATCAGTAAAGCCATCATCAAGTAAAGATTGTTTGGCTAAATCAAAACTTTGTTGAACTAAGCGACGAATTTGTCGAACGGTCATTCCGCCTTGACCACGAATTTTATGCACCAATGGATCAGATTCATCAACGCGGGGCAGGGCTGGTAAACCTCGGTACAACCTATAACGTTTTAAATAAGTTACAAAATCTTCACTGAGTGTGACATCGCGTAATTTATTTCCTTTGCCCATAATTCTTAAAAACCAAAAGCCATCATTATCTTGCCAAAAATGAGACATAACAGGCGACCATTGTGGTCGCTCTGATAGTTCAGAGATCCGTAAATAAAGACCTTTTAAACACGCTAAGGTAAATAAATTTCTTTCAAGATCAGGTTGTTGCTCACACTTATCACGTGTGACACCAAATACATATTCCCATTGAATATCACTCAAGGTATCAGGAATTTTTATTTGTGATTGCACAACTAAATAAGGGCTATTCTTTTTTACAACCGGTACAAAGTTAGCAAAGGTTTTTTCTTCTAAAATAGCAAACTTGTAAAATACATTTAAAGCAGTAAACATGGCCGCTAATGTTTGTTGGCTAGCAATAGATTCTTTGAGCATAAAAGGGCGCCAATTTTCGTTTAATCTACGGATCCCTTGCTCATCTTTATAGCGCCATTGCACTGAAGTCATCGCCCAGCTTTTATCGGGTTCGACCATAAAATCGACATAGGCTTCTATGTCTTCACGTTTTAATTCAAATACTGATTTTTCTGCGACTAACCAAGACCATAGGTAAAAGCGTTCGAGTTCGTTCCGAAAACGATTATATGTCGCTTCTGATTTTCGACCATAAACATATAAAAATTGATACAAAAATACTAATTCTTGCTTAGATTCAGCGACAGTCAAGCCAACTTGCTGTATAAAGGTGGCAAGTTCTGGGTATTCTGATTGCATTGTATCATCTTCAAGATGGGCAATTTGATACCGTAATTGTTTTAATGTATCGACCAAAGCAACAAGCATAATATAGTTATTTCTAATAAAATAAAGTAGTTACAGTTTAACTTTAAAGTCCGATACTGTCTAGTATTGGACTTAGTGAATGATTATATTGTTAAGCTGATCAGATAATATCAAAGCAATGTTGCTGGTTTAAGGAAGGCATATGAAAAAGTTAATAGTTTTAAGTTTAGTTGCACTAACATTAGTCCTGTCTGGTTGTGCTACAACAGGTAGTGCTTCTCCAACTGAAAAGCGTAATCTAGTGCAAAATATGCGAGCAGATACACTAAGTAAATTATACAAAGAAAAACCAGATGTTAAAGAGCAAATTAAAAATGCCGCTGGTTATGCAGTATTTGATAATGCTAATGTCAATGTTGTTTTAGCCAGCTTTGGTGGCGGCTATGGTGTGGTTAAAAATAATTTGACGGGTAAATCCACTTATATGAATATGGGTGAAGCTGGTTTAGGACTTGGTTTAGGTGTTAAAGACTTTAATGTTGTAATGGTTTTTCATAATCAAGCTGCGTTAAATCGTTTTATTGAAAATGGTTGGGCCTTCGGTGGCAATGCCGATGCAGCGGCAAAATACCAAGATAAAGGCGGTGCACTTGTTGCCGAAGCCATTGCAGATCAAGTAACTGTTTATTCATTAACCGAAAATGGCCTTGCATTACAAGCCGTACTAAAAGGCACTAAATTCTGGGTAGATTCTGAGCTAAATTAAGACCTCAAAACCCTTCTAAAAGTGGGCTAGTTCGTATGATTACGCCCACTTTAATTTATTTTAGACTATTTAACATAACGTA
>NZ_JACJEY010000099.1:0-6168 GCF_014164295.1 Pseudoalteromonas sp. SG43-7 | reverse complement strand
TAAAGAGCGCTTTAATGCCACAATGCAATTTACTACAGATAGTAAAAACGATATCAGCGACCCCAAAATGAATGCTGTAATTGACCAAATATTACAGTTGATAAAAGAATATAATCAGGCGTTTGAGAGCGTTGTAGTATTAATGGATGATATACAAAAAAAACGTATACCTGCCCTCAGTCAATACGGTGAAGATGTGCGCCGTGAATTAGATTCAATTACCGACACGGCGTTTACTGATAACAGCCTGACCTCTTCGTATCAGGGCGCAAGTGCACTAAGTTCAATGCTAACTGGCCGTATTTTTGTACTTAAGTTTATTGGGTCGGTTAACAACAAAGACTACCAAGCTGCAATGAACTTTTTAGTCAACGATCTAAAAGGCGAGTTAGACACGCTCGATAGCAATCTACAAAATCCGCAAAGAAGAGCATCTCTTAAAAAAGCGATGCAAAGCTATAACTCATATATTAATCACCTTAAAGAACTTAATGAGCAGTTAATTAAGCAGAACGATATTTCACAAAATACCTTAGATATGATTGGCCCAAAAGTCGCGAATCTAATTGAAGACATTAAGTTGGAAATGCTGAGTAAGCAAACCGCTCTTGGCACTGAATTAAAAGAGGCGATTAGTTATAGCTTCTATTTTTTATTATCAATATCGATGCTTGCTATCGTTATCGGTATTGCGGCTGCAATGATGTTATCCCGTATTATTACCAAGCCAATTCATGAAGCAGTAGCAGCTGCAAATCAGCTAGCAAAAGGTCAACTTAATATAAATATACAAAACACTGCAAACGACGAAACAGGCCTGTTACTTAATGCTATTAGCAATACAGCAAATAATTTAAAAACAATGATCTCTACAATTACAAATGCAAGTAAAGAGCTTGAGTCTGCTTCACAAGAGCTTGCTGCGGTAACAGATCAAACCTCGCAAGGGATCCGCAATCAAGAATCTGAAACAGATATGGTTGCAACCGCTATGAATGAGATGACCATAACTGTGCGTGATGTAGCTAATAACGCAGCTCAAGCAGCCGATGCAGCAAATACTGCAAGTAACGAAGCCGTATTGGGTTACCAAGTTGTCAAAGAAACTATTTCCTCAATAAATAAACTTTCAAGTAATATTAATGATTCATCGTCCGAGTTAAGCGGTGTGCAACAATCTGTTGAGAGCATTAGCACGATATTAGATGTGATCAAAGCGATTGCCGAGCAAACTAACTTATTAGCCTTAAATGCTGCTATTGAAGCTGCCAGAGCTGGTGAGCAAGGTAGAGGCTTTGCAGTTGTTGCCGATGAAGTTCGTTCACTAGCATCTAGAACGCAAAATTCAACGGGTGAAATACATAATATAATCAAACAACTACAAACTGGCACAAATAGCACAGTGGCAACAATGGGTATAGGTAAAGAAAATGCCTTAGTATGTGTTACTCAATCTGAAAAAGCCAGTGCAGCACTTGAGTCAATTACAAATAGTATTTCAATCATAAACGACATGAATATACAAATAGCCAGCGCCGCAGAGCAACAAAGCTCTGTCGCCGAAAGCATTAATCAAAATGTTGTCAATGTGAAAACTATTTCTCAAGAAAACTCAGTTGCAGCAAGTCAAACTAAGAGTTCGAGTGAGGATATCGCCCGTTTAGCAACGCAATTAAATCAATTGATCGTTAAATTTACTGTTTAATGTCATTTTTATATGTAACTGTCTGGTGAAGATTAATTACCGCACAGTTACAGTGCCAGCCAAAATGACTTGTAGAGCTCCATAACCCTTTACCAAATATATAGTTAGCTTGAGCTTTGGTTTAAATATTTAATAACATGTTGATTAAAAATCAATATTCGTTTTACTCTCCAGCCAGAGATAGATTTATCATCAACAGATCAGAATAATTAATGCTTGCTGTGGTCATACTGAATAAGCTAGATTACGCGCTTTTTAAACTATACTTGAGGGACTATTAAGCAGTGAGGAACTTTATGTCGGTATTCAACTGGTACAATGCGTCAATAAAGCAAAAAATTGGTGGATTATTTGTTTTTTTATTAACGTTTTTGTTTTGTGTTATTGTTTTTTCGGCCTATAAAGTAAATCAAATAGAGCGTGAAATGCGCGTAGTGGCTTTTCTGGATATTCCGTTAAGTCAGTTAATGCAACAAGTGGAATTCATAGAGCTTGAACAACACCTGCAATTTGAGCAATTTCAACTAAAAAACAAAATTGATGATAAGCCGCTCAACCCACATCAACAATTTGCTTTTGAAAAACAAAAAATAAAACAATTGCTCGATAAAGCGGTAGCAATGATTAATCACTCATTAGCATTAAAAGAAGTCATATTACAGCCTGAAGCACATCAAAAAGTGGCCACCACAATTGAAAACTATACGCAAAAAAGTGACGAGTTCGAAAACTATTTAGAAAATGTTTACCAACAAAATCAACTTACTGAGCAAGCGCGGTTGCAAGTCGAAACAATGGCAACTGAGCTAGAAAGTGCAGAAAAGCAAATAATAGCGCAATTAAATAAATTAACCTCTGATGATGCGTATTACACAGATCAGCACGAAAAAGACTTTCTATTTGTCAGCAGCTTACTTGGTATATGCGCCATCATTCTCGGCTTGCTGTTAACGACCTTTATTATTCAAATTATTTTACGTCGTATTCAACGCATCCAATCTAATATCGAAACATTAAACTCTTCTGTTGAACACCATGAGTTACCTTTGGAACTTCAAAAAAAGATCAAAACTAAAGATGAGCTTGCAGCATTAGAACACGATATAAAAATTGTTATATCACGTTTGAATCAGGAAATGACTAGCCGTGAGGAAATTGAAAAACAATTAATAATATTAGCAACCCAAGATCGTTTAACCGGTGTATTTAACCGACACAAGTGGGAAGAACAAATAGAAAACCAGATCAATATGGCAGCACGAAGCGAATATCTATTTGCTTTAATAATATTGGATATTGATCACTTTAAACAAGTTAACGACCAATTTGGCCATCAAATAGGTGATAAGTTATTAAAACATCTTGCGACACAATTACAGCCACAAATACGCACCATGGATATGCTGTTTCGTATCGGTGGCGAAGAGTTTGCAATTATTTCCCCCACACAAGATAAGCAACAAGCCCATCAACTTGCAGAGCGATTACGAGTGTATATTAGCGAATTAGATGAAGTGAGCTTACCTAAAGTGACCGCAAGCTTTGGGGTAACATGTTATCAGGCAGATGACTCGAGTTCAGTTATTTTTAATCGCGCAGATAAAGCACTCTATGAGGCAAAAGCACAAGGTCGTAATTGTATCGTAGTCGCTTAACTTGTATTGGCTGTATTAGTTCAGAGCAAATTTATATATTTAGGCTGGCTTTACACACATGTAAATATCTATGTTGATACTGTTAACTGGCAAACTCAATACAATATTCCGCCGGCTCTATTCGTACTTGAGTTACATACAAATCATTGGGTAGCTGCACATTATTAGGCATATCAGCTGAATTAAGCGCGTTGAGGTTAGCCATTAACGCTTGACGCTTTTCGATCCACTCACTAGGAAAGCACGGATTATCAATAAAATGTGATACTGCTCTGAACTCAAAATAGATCGTTCTACGTATAGCTGAACCTTTCTGTCTTCCTGATGCATGAACCGTGTTTACATGGTGAATTACCACATCACCTGCATTGGCCGTAATATCCACACTTTGTAATTGTGCAATGGATAGCTGGCGCTTTAAATCACACACACTTGCTTGGCTACAATGAGACTGCGGGATCACTGTTAACGCCCCTTGCTGCGCTATTGCATCATCTAAATACACCCCCACGGTAAAAATAGGCTCTTGAGTCCTCACCGACATATCGCGGTGCCAATCAAATCCGCGTGCATCTAATGAATTTTTTATCACAAGTGACTCATAGCTAGGCAAAACAGCTTCGCCGATAATCGCTTCAACGTAACTCATTAGTTCGGTTTGCGCTAGCAGTTGAGCAAATTGTGGCTGAAATTGAAAAAGCTCATTAACGCGATAAACAAAAGGCTCATCTGCAGTTTGCATAACAGCAATATTATCCAATGGTAAACCGGCTACATAGTGTGACTGTGCTTGAGCAACCAGCTCATCACAAAAGTGCTGCAGTTTTGTGATTACACTTGGTTTAAGTACTTGTTTAATTTTTACAAAACCCTGCTGCTTAAACCGTTCAACCACTAAATTGGTTTGCATATTTAATATCTCCTTTTAATATACAGGTACTTAAATTTGTAGTCCGGCGCTATTAATAACTAAACAGGCTGTATTTCACTTGCCCAACAGTTCAGAAAAGTAATAAAAAAGCATACTAACCTTGCTCAAATCTAGCTAGCACATATTCGATGAATAATCTGACGCGCAATGGTATATGGTCACGATCCCGATATAACATAAATAAAGTGCGTGCCTTGCTTTGCCAATCAGGCAAAACATGCTGAAGCTCACCTTGAGCTATCATTGGTAATGCATAATAGTCAGGAATATAACCAATCCCCAAGCCTTTTTTAACCGCGTGTGTGAGCATTTGAATTTCATCAAGCTCTAAACGAATGCCCTTACTGGGTTGAAAATCATAAGCGTCATCATTTTGTTTATTTACTAATTGCCAAATAGACATCGGCTGGCAAATCACAGCGCTTTTTGCACATAAATCAGTGGGATGCTTAACACTGTCGGCCACCGTCTGCGAATTACTGCACAAAATAAAGTGAATATCTTTTAGTGGCCTCGCAATCCAATTATCAACCACCGTATTACCCACCCTAAACACCACATCCATTGCTTGCGCTTCAATATCAATTAAAGTATTCGAGAGCCTAATATCTAGTTGGATCTCAGGATATTGCAGTAAAAAATCATAAAAAATATCCCTTAAAAATTGCGAGCCGGCATTAATAGGTGCACTGATTATGATCTTACCTTTCGGTTGATTCTTCTCGATATGAAGATCATCATTAATGCCATCTAACTCAGCAAACAATGCACTCGAACGTTGGTAATACAGCTCCCCCATATGGGTCAGCGATACGCGATGAGCATCACGGTTTAACAACCTAAGCTGTAAATCATCTTCAAGTTGTCGAATACGACGGCTCAATGTTGATAAAGGCACTGATAAAGCCAGTGCAGCATCTTTAAAACTTTTTAAATGGGCAACAATACAAAAATAGCGTAAATCGTCTAGTGAATATCTATATTTCATTTTTGGAATCTACCCTCTTATTTTTGCTTGTTTATCCACATTATGGAAAGTAATACACTTGCCGCAACTTTTCAACATCTCTGGATTGCTGATGAACTTCTCAGCCAACACAAAGGCTATTTTACTCTTGTTATTATGTGCATTTTTTTGGGGAAGTTGTTTTCCTATTGGTAAACATGCATTAAATCAAGTACACGCACTGACTTTAGTATTTTGGCGCTTTAGTATTGCCGCAATCTGCTTGGCTATCTACTTAAAAATAATTAACAGTGCAAAACCGAGTTTAACGTTCAACCAATGGGCTTGGGTGATTATTGTTAGTGCTGTTGGCGTAGGTGGCTTAAACCTCGGTTTATTTACCGGGCTGGAACATACCAGTGCCGCAAACGGCTCGTTAATAATGGCGCTGAGCCCACTTGCAACCTCATTAATAAGCTCAGTTGCAAAGCGCTCAATGCCTACTGCAGCACAATGTTTTAGCTTAATCGTTAGCCTATCAGGTGTATTATTAGTTATCACCAATGGCGACTTAGCCGTGCTTTTGAATATGCAAATCAATGCCGGCGACAAAATGATCTTTTTAGGTATGTTAGCTTGGAGTTCATACACTTACTTTAGCCAAGGTATCAATCAGTACATGCCTGTATTGCCTTATACTTTTGTTAGTATGCTAAGTGGTGCAACAATCATTAGCTTAATGTGTTTAGTGACCGCCAATGTACACCCGCTTAGCGAACTCAGTAATAGCTCAATGGTAGGTATTATCCTAAGGGATCCCCAAAAATAATTATTAAGTTTCAATTACATCACTCACATCCATATTTTTCCAATCGATTTGCACTACTACCTGTACGAAATAGGCTAGTCCTTCCAAATAATCTCGCCGTCG
>NZ_JACJEY010000098.1:0-6701 GCF_014164295.1 Pseudoalteromonas sp. SG43-7 | reverse complement strand
CTAAGACTTTTATTTTCATGAACTCTTCTTTTGAAATCATGGTGCTTATCCAAAAGCACCAGTGTTAAGTTAACTGGATCAGATTTCAATTGTTGAAGTGGATCATTTTTGCATTGCTGGTAACATTAAGTAAAGAAAACAATAAATTTCCTAAAAAATGCTTGTACATAGCTTCTATTTCTTCTTTAGATATAGTTCCACCACGTATAAGGACTTCTTGCCGCTCAGCTGGCTCTTTTATGATAAACCCGGTAGAACTGAACCCATTTTTTTCATAAAACGCTTTGCGCTTAACTCTTTGTTGATAGTTTTCTGTCTTTTCATCAAGCTCCTCAATAGTGAGTACTATTCTTTTATTTGAATGCTTTTCATTCATAGAATCCATTACTTTGCTTCCGTAACCACTTGAGCGGAGCAATTCAGATATAGCAAAAAACTTTACACAGATAATTTGTTTATATTCTTTAGTGTAGAGAAAACCAACCCATTTATTATTATCATAAATAATATCAAAGCCATTTTTTCCATTCCTCATTCTGTATTTAACAAGCCATTCTGGTAGTCTGTGAACTTTTGGAAAAGCTTCGAAAAAAAGGTCTATAACTTTTGAATAGTTAAAATCATGTTTGTTAAGTGGGCGAAAAGTGATCATCATATTAACCCTGCAAGCCAATCAACAGTTAAGATAGTAGTAAAAACCTTTAATCCAATCAAACCGAAAAATATGAATATAAATGTAACTTTAATTTTTTTACTTTTTATATTATTCCAAGATAGAAGTTTTGCTTGAAATTCACTTTTTAGCTCATCAATATCCTCTTTCATACATAATTCCCTATCTCGTGCTGTAATTATATCAACTACAACACAGTTAATATGAGTTACCAAATTAACTTTGTAACTAAAAGTTCCGATGATGCCTAATGCAAACACATGATCTTTGCTCTTTAGGATTTCAACTACCAGCATTTTGAAAGCTAGTTACATCTTCCTTCCTTATATCTAAGTTGGCCAACCATTGCTGTAGATACGCATATATTCCGTGTATCAAACCGTACTAAGCTTGCTATGGGTAAAGACGTGGTCGCGGTTGAACAAAAGCTTGAAAAAGTGATCCCCAAAGAATTTAAAGTAGACGTACACCATTGGCTAATATTACATGGCCGTTATGTTTGCATAGCCCGCAAACTAAAATGAGGCAGCTGTATTATTGAAGACTTGTGTGAGTTTAAAGATAAAACTGAGTAGATATAGACCCAAACCTGTAGATAAAACACCTTCATTTTAAACGATTATTAATTTTAAACCTCAATTATCAGGCTTATAAGAATAAGCTCAGTGATTAATTCGCATTCCCGTCTTTTTTCTGTTTATTAAAGTAGGTGCCTAACTTTGGCACCTTTCATTTTCCATACCTTGTAAATCAATTTAAATAAAATCTGTTTATTCGTGATTTGGCGTAATTATTAGAATATTTTCAAAGTATTAATTTCACAAGCGTCAATCCTTTAGTTATGCTGTTGAGCATTATGAAATTTTATTGCGAGAATTCCTATGTTACCTATACTTCGTATCTTGTTAATTGAGCAAGACCCCGCCACCTTGCAAGAGCTTTCTACTAATCTGTCGAAAACCATCCCAAATTTTGAGCGAGATGATATTCATATCGATATTATTGAGCGTCTTGAGCTAAAACAAGCATTGGACATTGTAGAGGAAGATGGCGATATTCAGGCCGTAGTGCTTAGCTGGGATTTGCAAAATAAGGTTGGCGAGCGAACTTATAGTCGCTTTATCGAGCAGTTAAAGGGGATCCGCCTTGAGTTGCCCGTTTATGTTATTGGCGATGATACGAAAGGGCTAGAAATCGTTAATGAGTCGGAGGAGATTGAGTCTTTTTTCTTTAAAGATGAGGTGATTTCTGATCCTGAAGCAATTTTAGGCTATATGATCAACGATTTCGATGACCGCTCAGAAACCCCATTTTGGACGGCGTATCGCCGTTATGTTGGCGAAGCGAACGACTCTTGGCATACACCGGGACACAGCGGTGGCTCTAGCTTTAGAAATTCCCCTTATATCAAAGATTTTTATCAGTTTTATGGTCGTAATGTGTTCGTTGGCGACCTGTCGGTTTCAGTGGACTCTTTAGGTTCATTGTCAGATAGCACCAATACCATTGGCCGTGCCCAAGAGTCAGCAGCGGCGACGTTTGAGGTTAAGCATACCTATTTCGTTACCAATGGGTCGTCTACCTCAAATAAAATCATCTTGCAGACATTGCTGCGCAAGGGCGATAAAGTGATTATCGACCGCAATTGTCATAAGTCTGTGCACTATGGCATTTTACAATCAGCTAGTTTACCTGTTTATTTGTCGAGTATTTTAAATCCAAAATATGGCATCTTCGCGCCGCCGTCGTTGGCCGACATTAAACAGGCGATAGAACAAAATACCGATGCGAAATTGCTAGTCCTCACGGGTTGTACTTACGATGGCCTACTGAGCGATCTGAAACAGGTGGTAGAGTTTGCCCATCAACATGGTATTAAAGTATTTATTGACGAAGCGTGGTTTGCTTACTCCCTGTTTCATCCAAGCCTACGATACTATTCCGCCATTCATGCTGGCGCTGACTACGTCACTCATTCGGCGCATAAAGTGGTATCGGCGTTTTCTCAGGCGTCTTATATTCATGTTAACGATCCTGATTTTGATGCTGATTTCTTTCGCGAGATTTACAGTATTTACGCCAGTACATCGCCAAAATATCAGCTTATCGCGTCGCTTGATGTGTGCCAAAAGCAATTGGAGATGGAAGGCTATAAGTTACTCAATGCTTTGTTGAACCATGTGGAAGAATTTAAACAACAGATGGCTTCACTCAAACAAATTAAAGTGCTAGGTAAGCAAGACTTTATGGAAATATTTCCGCACTTTAGTGGTGATAACATGGGTCACGATCCGCTAAAAATTCTCATCGATATTAGCGAATTACCTTATTCATTAAAGGATATTCATAAATACCTGCTGGATGAAATTGGCCTAGAAATAGAGAAGTACACTCACAGCACCATCTTAGTATTACTGACGCTTGGCGGCACACGCTCAAAAATAATTCGTCTTTACAATGCGCTCAAAAAACTCGACAGCGGTAAAGTGAAGTTGTCAAAATCGACGCGACGATCTCGCTTGCCTGAGAATCTACCAGCAATAGACTTAGCGTGTATTCCAAGCGATGCCTTTTATGGCGAGCGTGAATCTGTGCCTATCGGTAAAAGTAACAACCGTATTTGTGCCGGTTTAGTCACCCCCTATCCACCAGGTATTCCTCTTTTGGTGCCGGGACAGCATATTACTGAGGAACATATAGAGTACCTTAAAGAGTTAGCAGGACAAGGTTTGACGATTCAAGGGAGTTTTGATGGTGAAATCTATGTTCTTAAGGGCAAAGTTCAAAAGTAAAAATATACTTTAATACAGTCGAACTCCTTATAACGAAACAGCAATGTCACACGATATTGCTGTTTAGTGCGTTATAATTCTAGGCCACGTTAATAGAACTTGGTGTGCTAAGCTAATGTTAATATTAGGTAATATCACGTCAGAATTTAAAGATAAGACAGAGTAAATAATACGAAGTATAGTAGATTAAAGAACTGACCCTGACACTACAAAAATAAATGAAGCGGATGCGTAATAATGCTAGTTAAGAACAAAAAAACGCTTACTTTAATGCGCATTGCTGCATTTATTGTCACCATCATGAGCATATACTTTTTTGCCCCTTGGCAGTTTGCTTTATATTACTTGCAACCGCTACCGGCGACGATCAAAGAACAAACACAAGAGGCTATTGAACAAGGAGTCGATGGCATTATTGTGTATATTCATAGACAAGGACAGCAACCTGAATCTTTTGCAAACGGTTGGCATAATCGAGATCAAAAAATCCCCGCTTATGCTACTGCTTTGTTTAAGATTGGCAGTATCCGTAAGCTGTATGATGCATCAGCCTTAACAAAACTTGCCTCTGCTGGACTAATTGATGTGGATAAAACACTGGCTGATTATCTTCCATCGTTAATTGGACGCATTGAAAATGCAGATAAGATAACACTACGAATGATGGTAAAGCACAGAAGTGGCATACCCAATTACACAGACACTGATCATTTTGATTGGTCAATCACCTACCCCGACCCGCTTGCATTAGTACTCGATACTCCCGCTGACTTTAGTCCTAATGCTGATTACGGCTATTCTAATACTAATTATTTGTTGCTGCGGAAAATCATGTCTAATGTGCTGGGTTATGACCATAACCAATTTATTAAAAACGAGATTTTAACGCCATTGGGCTTAACGAATACCTTCGAGTCTGTAAATGAGATAAATTTAGCGCTATTAATGAGTGGCTATTATGTTGGCTACGAAAATGATTTTAAAGCACTTGATCAAGGGTATGTGGCAACAGCACAAGATGTGGGCGACTTTATTGTGGCATTAAATAATGGCACATTTTTTAGTGAACAAGAGCAAGCTTTGTACGCATCACTCTATAAATATGAGCACACAGGTTGGGTATTAGGGTATTCAAGCATTGCTCGTTATTATAAAGATATCGATACAGTCGTTGTGCAGTTTATAAATACTAATGGCAATGATACTGTGTTGCTCACAGAAATAATTTATAATCGGATTATTGATATTTTAACAGCGCAGCAGTAGTTACAGAGTAGCTGCGTTATCAAAAATTTATGTGAATTTTAAAGAGGGTTTAAATGCGTTTATTACACACCATGTTACGGGTTGCTGATCTAGATAAATCAATTGCGTTTTATACTCAAGTACTCGGCATGAAAGAGTTACGCCGTGCTGATAACGAAGAGTATCGCTATACCCTAGCCTTCGTAGGCTATGGCGATGAAAAAGACACAGCAGTACTTGAGCTGACCTATAACTGGGATACCGACAGCTATGATTTAGGCAATGCCTATGGTCATATCGCGATTGAGTTTGATGATATCTATAAAGCCTGTGCTGATATCAAGGCCGCTGGCGGCAATGTTAGCCGTGAGCCAGGACCTGTTAAAGGCGGCACAACAGAAATTGCTTTTGTAAAAGATCCAGATGGCTACTCAATTGAATTAATTCAGAAGAAAGAAAATATGAGTAAATTTTAGCAAATATATGTAATAGGTTTGCTAATCCGCTTTTTATTTATTTAAGCTCAACTCTGATACGATATTAAAAAAGGTGCTGTATGCACCTTTTTATCGTAATTGACTGTCTTTACTGCCACGTCGGTTAAACCCTTTAGAAAGCGTGCCTTTACCTTCTAGTTCAGCTTGGCAACTTACACAATACTTCACACCAGGTAACGCGAGCCTTCGTGCTTGTAGTATTGGTTCATCACATTCTTCACATAGCTCGGCACTAGCTCCAGAAACTAAATTACTTCTAGCATATTGCACAGCATCATTAACGCTGGCATCAATTTGATCTTGAATTGCACCCTCTCGTGCCCATCCACTTGCCATATAACCTCCTATTTATTTGGACGTTTATATGTACGCTAACATAGATGAAGTTTATTTAAGCTGAATATAAGAAAGGGAAAGATACTAATAAAATTTAGGAGTTATTATATAAAATATTTAATTTTGAGATTTTAACTTGGATGAATAATTCTGAAGTAACTATAGAAATGCAGGTAAATCAATTTTAAACGCTTTTTAGTAAAGCTATCTTACTAATAAATAGTAAGTAGCGTCCTCAAGAGATTAGTATTCTTGTTAACGTTGTGTATAGAGAGTGCAGTGTCACACTACTTTATACATCACTTAAAATAAGTAAGTGGCGTACCAAAGATATTAGTACTCTTGTTAACGTTGTGTATAGAGAGTGCGGTGTCACACTTCTTTGCACATTACTTAAAAAAAGTAAATGGCGTCCCCAAGGGGATTCGAACCCCTGTTACCGCCGTGAAAGGGCGGTGTCCTAGGCCTCTAGACGATGGGGACACAGAGTATGTGTCACTAGGACAACTGAATGGTTTAACTCGTTTCAGGCGAGCTGCTTAATAACACTGCACTTCCCTATTTAAAATAAGTAAGTGGCGTCCCCAAGAGATTAGTACTCTTGTTAACGTCGTGCATAGAGAGTGCGGTGTCACACTGCTTTATACATTACTTAAAATAAGTAAGTGGCGTCCCCAAGGGGATTCGAACCCCTGTTACCGCCGTGAAAGGGCGGTGTCCTAGGCCTCTAGACGATGGGGACACAGAATATGTGTCACTAGGACGACTGAATAGTTTAACTCGTTTCAGGCGAGCTGCTTCATAACACTGCACTGACTATGAAAATAGTAAGTGGCGTCCCCAAGGGGATTCGAACCCCTGTTACCGCCGTGAAAGGGCGGTGTCCTAGGCCTCTAGACGATGGGGACACAGAATATGTGTCACTAGGACAACTGAATGGTTTAACTCGTTTCAGGCGAGCTGCTTAATAACACTGCACTGACTATGAAAATAGTAAGTGGCGTCCCCAAGGGGATTCGAACCCCTGTTACCGCCGTGTAAGGGCGGTGTCCTAGGCCTCTAGACGGTGGGGACACATAAATGTGTCACCAGGACAACTGAATGGTTGAAATCGCCTCATGCGAGCAAACAGAATAACACTACACCTACAATTGAAGT